>WHST01000004.1 GCA_009379955.1 Streptosporangiales bacterium
AGCAGACCGATGCGTTCCTCGACACCGCCATCGACGATCCCTGGTATCCGGTGTAGGCGAGCGTCGCGGCGAGGGATGTGGCCTGCGCTGGTCCGACGTCGACCTGACCGACGGACGGCTGTGGGTGCGGCAGCAGGTCATCTCGGTCGCCGGGCAGCTGCACGTGACCGTGCCGAAGACGCCCGCCGGCCGCCGCCAGGTAGCGCTCGACGCTGGTACCGTCCGAGTGCTCGCCAGGCACCGCAAGGCCATGGCTGGGTACGACTCGGACTTGGTGTTCTGCGCGCCGGACGGCGACCTGCTGATACCCGACCTGGTCACAAGACGGCTCCGTGCCTTGGCGGAACAGGTCGGCCTGCCGCCGGTGCGGCTGCACGGGTTACGGCACGACGCCGCCACGTTGCTGCTGGCCGCTGGTACGGAGATGAAGGTGGTCCAGGAACGACTCGGGCACACCCGCTACGCGACGACGGCGGACTTCTACACGACCGTGCTGCCCAGCCTGGATCGCAATGCGGCTGAGGCCGCCGCGGCGCTGGTACCCCCGTCGCGCGGCGTGAAGGAAGTGTGGAACCACACCGGAACCACACACGTGACGGGCTAGAGACGACGCTGGCCTGGGCGGCGTAAACGCCCAGGCCAGAACGGTTCGGTGAGCGCGCTCGGAGGGATTCGAACCCCCAACCTTCTGATCCGTAGTCAGATGCTCTATCCGTTGAGCTACGAGCGCAGACGCAAGTGTCGATTGTAGCGGGTACGTCTCGACACCGGTCAGCGGATTGTCAGGTCGTCACCGCCGCCGGCGCCTGAGTCGGGGCGTCGGTCGACACCTCGGACGCGCCCGTTGCCGGGAGGTGCTTGAGGGTGACGGCCGCGAGGACGGCCAGGGCCAGGAGGGTGACTGCGCTCACCGCCATCGTGATGCCCATGGCCGTCGTGAACGTCGCCTGCGCGGTCACCAGCAGGGCGCGGCCGGCGGCCTCGGGCAGGGTGTCGGCGACCCAGGCGGCGCCGGCGATGCTCTCCCTCGCGGTGCCGACCATGTCGGCCGGCACCGCGCCGGGGATGCCGTCGGCGAGCAGCGTGCGGTAGATCCCGGCGGCGAGACTGCCGACGCCGGCCAGGCCGAACGCCATGCCGAGCTCCTGGCTCGTCTCGGAGATCGACGACGCCGATCCTGCCTGCTCCGGCGGGGCGGATCCGATCACCAGGCCGACGCCGAGTCCGCCGGGCAGGCCCATCCCGAAGAGCGCCAGGGTGAAGCCGCCGATCACGAGTGCGAGGCCGTTGTCGGCGACACCGGCGACCACGAGGAGGCCGGCCGCGGCGACGACCATGCCGAGCGCCATCACGTACCCCGGACGCATGCGCTGGGCGAGGGCCGGGCCGGTCATGATGCCGCCGAGCATCGCGACGGTCGCGGGCAAGGTCGCCAGTCCGGCGAGCAGTGGTGCGAGGCCCTGGACGAGCTGGAGGTACTGGGTGACGAGCAGGAAGGTGCCGCCCATCACGATCCCGCCGAGGAGCATGACCACGAGCACGGCGCTGAACGAGCGGTGGCGGAACAGGCCCAGGTCGAGCAGCGGGTCGGTCAGCCGGCGCTGCCTGGCCACGAACGCGATCCCCATGACGACGCCCGCCACGATGGTCCCGACCGCGATCGGCTGCACGCCGTCCTTGGCGAGGTCCTTGAGGCCGTAGACGAACGGCAGGATCGCGGCGAGTGACAGCGCCACACTGAGTGGGTCGATGCGGCCCGCGGCCGCATTGCGGGACTCGGGCACCAGTCGGGGAGCCGCGAGCAGCAACACGGCCATCACCGGGACGCCGATGAGGAACACCGAGCCCCACCAGAAGAACGCGAGCAGCGCGCCGCCGATCACCGGGCCGAGCGCGCCACCGACCATGATGCAGCTGAACAGCGCGGCGATCGCCGTGCCGCGTTGCCGCGGATCCGTGAACAGGGTGCTCACGAGGGCGAGTGCCGACGGCATCAGCGTCGCGCCGGCGATCCCGAGCAGCACCCGGGCCGCGATGAGCATGCCGGGGCTGACCGAGAACGCCGCGACGATCGAGGCGACGCCGAACGCCGCCGCGCCGATGAGCAGGACGCGCCGTCGCCCGATCCGGTCGCCGAGCGTGCCCATGGTCACCAGGAACCCGGCGACCATGAAGCCGTAGATGTCGGTGATCCAGAGCTGCTCGACGCCGCTCGCGCCGAGGTGCGCGCTGAGTTCGGGCAGGGCGACGAGGAGGACGCTGAGGTCGAGTGACACCAGCAGGGCCGGGAGCGCGAGCACGGCGAGCCCGAGCCACGCGCGTCCCGCAGATGACACGGTGTCGGGGGCTGCTGACGTGTTCATGGTGGTCATCTCCGTCTCCTCAGTTTCGTGCCGGGGCGTCAGACGCCGGGCGCGGTGGTCGGGAAGTGCTCGCTCATCCAGGCCCGCCAGGCGCTTTCCTCGCGCGTCGCGGTGCCGGTGGTGTCGTCGCCGAACAACGAGAGGTGGACCTCGGTCCATGGGCTCGCGCCGTACGTGGCGATCGATGCGAGCCCGGGTGCGGGCTCGTCGATCCGCAGGAGCAGGTCGCTGCGGTGCACGCCGGGCCGTACCTGCTCCACGACCCCCGCGAGCCGCGGGACCCCTGGCCCGTTCGTGTCGGCCGGCTCACCGGACGACACCCCGTCGAGGCCCAGGGTCGTGAGCAGCTCACGCCAGGCCTGCTGCTGTGTCCCGCTCGCCCGACCGAACGCTCGCAGGGATGCGCCGTGCCACCCGGCGAAGTGCGTGAGGTAGAGCCGCAGGCTCTCCAGCGCCGTCCGCATGCCCTCGGCGAGGCCGTCGAGCTCGTCGTCCCACGTCTCGCCCTCGCCGAACCCGCTCATCACCATGCGCACGGCGCAGGTGCCGCCGTCGCGTGCGCGGACGATCCACTCGGTGGCGAGGGCGCCGGCGTCCCCGCCCGCGCGCCAGGACGTCTCGGTGACGAACCGGTGCGGTGGATCCCAGCCGGTGACCGTCCCCGGCTCGCTGAAGCCCGATCCCATGTCGAACGAGAACGCGCCGCCCTCATGCTCCTCGACGCGCGTCGGGTGCAACCACGCGCTGATGCCGGGACCCGTGGCGATCGCCTCCCAGACCTGTTCTGGCGTGCCGGGCACCTCGACCTCGAGGTCGAGGGCGCAGTGTCGGCGGTCGGGGCTGTTCATGAGGTCTCCTCGTCGGTCTCCGGGGAGGGCACGGGGTGGGCGGCCACGACGAGGCGGTGCGTGCGCCCCGCGGGTGCCGACGCGTCGTGGTAGCGCGCGGTCAGTGCGGTCACGGCCTCGCTGAGCTCGTCGGCGAACGCAGCGCGTTCGGTGGTGGAGCGGAAGCGGATCACGGTGTCGATGGTCAGTGTCGCCAGTCGCTTGTCCTGGCGCTCGGCCCTGCGGGCCATCGCCGCGACCTCGCGGATGATGCGCGCGGCCACGGCGATCAGATAGCGCCCGGACATCCGGTCGGACACGCGACGGGGGTCGCTGGCTGCGTCGCCGAGGGCCGCCGGGGACACGACGTACGACGACGCCGTCGCGACGAGTAGCCGCTCGGTGAGCCCGCCCCAGCGGCGCTCCCGCACCTGCTCGACGAGGCCGTGGGCCTCGAGCGAGCGCAGGTGGTAGTTGATCTTCTGCCGACTCAGCCCGGTGCGCGCGGCCAGCGTGGCGGCGGACCCCGGCTCGACGAGAGCGGCGAGCAGGCGTGCCCGCACGGGGTCGAGCGCCACGACCGCGGCGGCCGGGTCATCGATCACTTCGACATCGAACATGTGCGCAAGCAGACCATTGACAAGAATAGTTGTCAAGGGCTGACCTGCAGGGCAGACCCGCGGTTGTGAGCCGCCTCAGCGGTGAGCGAGGTCGCTCAGCACTGCTCGCCTCGCGCGGTGACGGTCGTGATCTCTGACATGCGCTCGGTGATCTCGGCGGGGTCGTCGAGCTCCCCGTAGGCGAGATCCTGAAGGGTCAGCAGGACGTTGTGCCCGTTTCCGGCCTGCCCCGACGCGATCGCATCGACGACGTCGTCGGGCGATTCCGCCGCGGCGATGTGCAGGCTCCGGGCGGCGGAGGCGTCGCCCGGAGCCGCCGAACCGGTGATATCGGCCAGGTCGCCGCCGTCGCGGTGGTCCCCGAGATAGTCCGCGATCTCCTCGGGGGTGGCCTCGCTCCCGAAGATCCGATCCGCGGTGCTCAGGTCGCTGTCGTTGACGCGGTCGGTGACGACCTGGAGGGCTTGGTCGCGGATCTCCTCGACCTGAGCGTCGTCGAAGGTCAGTGTGACGTCGGAGTCGCCGTCGATCCCGCTGGTGTCGGTACCCGACGCATCCAGGAACCCACGCACGTAGTCGTCGTCGATGCCTCTGAGATGGAGCGCATGTGTCGTGTCGACGACCTCGCCCTGCGCGTCCTCCTCGACCGTGGAGACCTGGGTGACACCGTCGTTCCTGCTGACCTGTGAGTAGTCGATGGTGCCATCGGCGTGCTGGGTGGTCTGCATCTGTGCCTCGGTGTCGAGCTGCTCGGCGGACAGCGAGAACCGACCGAGCCGCGCCTCGAACGCCGACGAGTTGGTCGAGGTCGTCAGGTCGGAGATCGTCTCGTCGGCCGTGCCGTCCGCGCCGCTCGCCGGCAGCTCCCCGGTGACCAGGAACCGTTGGTACGCGTCCCAGCCGGCAGGCGTGGTGACGTCGACGTCGACCGTCCTGAGCCTGCCGTCGGTGAACGACGAGGAGGCGCCGATGCCGATGTACGCCTTGTCGAAGCCGATGCCGACGCCTCCAGACCTGCTGATGACGTCCTCGTCGCCGACGCTGATGCGCATCGTGCCGTCACCCAGAGCCTCGATGCTCGAGCTGACCCGCTCGCCCTCCCGGTAGCCGAGGCTGGTCTGGAGGGCGCCGTACGCGACCGCGAGTCCGCTGCCGGTGTAGTCCTCTTCGCCGAGGGTGATCGCCGCGCCGGGCGGGATCGACCGCGGATCGATCGGGCTGACCGGGTCCTCCCCCGCGTCGGCGATCGCGTCGGCGGTCGTCGGATCGGTCGTGACCGAGTAGGTCATCTCGGTGCCCGAGTAGGAGCTCGGGACGATCCCCAGACTCTTCAGCCGCGCGACGACCTCCGTGTTCATCCGGACGTCGGCGGACACGCTGACCGTGACCTTGGCGGCCCCCGAGCCGTCGAGGGAGCAGGAGCCCTTGCTCGCCGTGTACGTGGTGACCGTGGAGTACGGACCGGCTCCGGTGGAGTTCGAGACCGAGTACGAGCCCGGCCACGGCAGGAGGTAGGCGATCTCCCTGCCGTTGCCGATGGCCGGCCCCTGGGTCGGGTAGGCGGCGCCCTCGATGAGGGGCATGGGGGTCGTGGACGACCAGTAGGCTCGCGCGTTGGCGGCGAGAGCGACGTCGACGACGGCGGCCACGTACTCGGACGCGTTACCGCGCAGCGCGGTGGCGTCGGCCGTGTCGCTGAACCGCACCGTGCTCGCGGAGATCCGGTCGAGCAGCGTCGTTGCCACGGTGTCCGCCTGCGCGGCGAATACCACCGCGCCCCTGGCCGCGTTCGTGATGCGCGGGCCGTCGAGTGGTGAGAGTGAGGTCAGACCCTCGCCCGAGAGTGTGAGGTCGTCGTCGAGGGTGACACCCAGGTGCTCCGCCTCCCGCACCGCGGACCGCAGCATGCCTTGCGCGCTGTCCAGGGCCGCTGCCAGCGCCGAGACGATCTCCCTCGCCGCCGACATGCGGAGCGCGCTGATGCTCAGCGCACTGGTGTTGATCGAGACGGTGGTCAACGCCGCGGGTTGACCCTCACCGGTCCATGCCGCTCCGCCGGCGAGAGGCGACTGGACCTCGTCGGTGACCCTCGTGCAGCCCTCGCCGAAGTGCCGGTGAGCCCCACCGAACGACTCAGCGACCTGGTGCAACGCGGAGACGTCGACGTTCAGCAGGCTCGACACTGTGAGACCCATGCGCCGCCACCTTCAGAGGACGGTGACCGGTGAGTGCCGGAACAGGCCCGCACTCACGGTGTCCGTGGCGTCGTAGGTGTTCGCCGTCTGCACGAGCTTGCCGCCGACGCTCTCGACCGCCGCCGACGCCGTTATGCCGTTCGCACGCCAGTAGGTGAGGCAGAACGTCAGTGATCCGTACGCTGCCAGGCCCTCGATATTCGCCGCACCGACGAGATCCTCACCGTCGGCGAGCCTGCCGTCGACCTTGCGGAGCACCGACGCGCCGATGTCGCCGGCCGCCTTGCCCATCGCCGTGACCGCCGGTGGACGCATGGTGACACTCATGAGGCGTTCCCTTCGCGAGGCACGTGAACGGAGGCCTGCGACGCTCGAGCGGTGACCGCGGTTCCCGCCCGCGGGGGTCACCGCTTCGACAGCACGCGTGGTTCGTCGTCCGGTGCCTGGCGGCGCCTGCGGCGGACGAACGACGTCAGGACCGGCGCGACGCACAGCGCCAGCAGGACGAACAGCAGGGTGAGCGACACCGGCCGCTGGACGAAGATGCCGAAGCTGCCGTGGGAGATGATCATGCTCTGCCGCAGCGTCTCCTCGGCCATCGGGCCGAGGACGAGCGCGATCACGGTCGCCGCGGGCGAGAGCCCGAACCGGCGCATCAGGAAGCCGAGGACTCCGCAGCCGAGCATGATGCCGACCTCGACGATGCTCGCGTTGATGCTGAACGTCCCGAGCACGCACAGCACGACGATGATCGGTGCGAGGTAGCGGAACGGCACCCGTGCGATGCTCGCGAACAGTGGGATGCAGAAGATGTTGACGACGAGCAGCATCACGTTGCCGAGGTACATGCTGCCGATGAGGCCCCAGGCGAACTCCGGGTTCTGTTCCATCAGCAGCGGCCCCGGCTGCAGTCCCCACATGAGGAAGCCCCCGAGCAGGACGGCGGTCGACGCCGAGCCGGGGATGCCCAGGGTCAGCAGCGGCACCATCGCGCCCGCGGTGGCGGCGTTGTTGGCCGACTCGGGTCCCGCGAGCCCGGCCATCGCGCCCTTGCCGAAGCGTTCCGGGGTCTTCGAGACGGCCTTCTCCACGCTGTACGACATCAGCGAGGCGACCGTCGCACCCGCGCCCGGGGTGACGCCGGTGAAGAAGCCGAGGATCGAGCCGCGCACGATCGCCCAGCGCGACTCGACCCAGTCGGCCGCGGTCGGCCAGAAGCCGCGACGGCCCGTCCTGACACCGAAGTACGCGAGATTCTCCCGGTGCCCGCCCTGGTACAGCGTCCACAGCACCTCGCCCACGCCGAACAGGCCGATCGCGACGGGGACGAAGTCGATGCCGTTGATCAGCTCGGACGAGCCGAACGTGTAGCGCTGCGCGCCGCCGCCGATGTCGATGCCGACCGTCGCCAGTGCGAAGCCGAACAGCGCCGAGATGACCCCGCGTACCTTGTTGCCGCTGATCACGACGAGCAGGGTCAGCAGCCCGGCGATCACCACGAGGAAGAGCTCGGGCGGACCGAAGCTCGCCGCCACGCGCGCGGTCGCCGGCGCCGCGACGCTGAGCAGCACTGCCCCGATCGTGCCCGCGACGAACGAGCCCACCGCCGCCACGACGAGTGCGGGTCCCGCACGTCCCGCCTTCGCCAGCGGATAGCCGTCGAACGTGCTCGCGACGGTCGCGGACTCGCCCGGGGTGTTGATGAGCACCGAGGTGATGGTGCCGCCGTACATCGCGCCGTAGTAGACGGCGGCGAGCATGACGATGGCGCCCGTCGGATCGAGCCCGAACGTCAGCGGCAGCAGGATCGCGAGCCCGGCCGACGGCCCGAGCCCGGGCATCACCCCGATGATCATCCCGATGCAGACCCCGGCCGTCAGCAGCAGCAGGTTGACGGGCGACAGGACGCCGGCGATGCCGCCGAGGAGGTTTCCGAAGATGTCCATCCGCTAGGCCTCCAGCAGTACGCGTCCGGTCAGAGCATCGGCAGCAGGCCCTTGGGCAGCCCCACGGAGAGGCCGACCTCGAGCAGCAGGTAGGCGGCGGCGGGCGTGCCGAGGCCGACGACGACGATGCGGACGGGATGTCGCCGGTCGAGCAGCCACAGCACGGTGACCATGAACAGGGCCGTGGCGAGCAGGGCACCGAGGGGCAGCAGGAGCACCACGTACGCGACGCCCGCGGCGACGACCAGCAGCATCGTGCGCACGTCCGTGGCCGTGCCGGCACCGTCTCCCGCGGACGGGTCGTCCTCGGTTGCCTTCTCCTTGGCCGGTCGTCGTTGTGCGCGCAGCGCCCACAACGCCGCCGCGGCGCACGCCACGAACGCGGCGCACCCGATGATGCGGGGGAAGAAGCCGGGACCGATCCGGCCGGCGTGGGTGCGCCACTCCAGGCCGAACGCGAGCACCGTGTAGCCGGCGAACAGCACCGCGAGGGCTCCGAGGAAGAGCGTCGCGGAGGGGATCCGGCTCACTTGATCGCCCCCTCCTCCCGCAGGATCCTGGTGAGCTCCTTGCTCGTGGAGTTCAGGTACGTCGTGAAGTCCTTGCCGTACCGCACGTCCTCGGAGAGGTAGTTCTTCGCGACGTAGTCCTTCCACTCCTTGGTCTCGACCACCTTCTTCATGGTCGCGATCCACCAGTCCTGGACGTCCTTGGGCGTGTCGGGAGGCAGGATCATGCCGCGCGGCATCGAGATGAGGCCCTTCAGGCCGAGTGACGTGGCCGTCGGGACGTCCTTGATCACGCCGTGCGGCTTCTTGCCCGTGTAGAGCAGGGCGTTCGTCTTCTTCGCCTCGACCTGCCCGAGCACCTCACCGACGTTGGAGAACGCCGCGTCGAGCGCGCCGGACAGCAGTGCCGTCTGCAGCTGGCCCTCGTCGTTGAACGGGACGTAGTCGATCTTGTAGCCGGACTGCTTCGCGACCTTGGAGTGCAGGATGAAGTCGACGTTGACCGTGCCGATCCCGCCGACCGCGACGGTGCCCTTCTTCTTGGCGAAGTCGACCCACTGCTGCCAGGTCGTAATGCCCGACTTCGGCCGCGTGGTGAAGAGGTAGTCGTCGGTGGCGAACAGGCCGACGGGGGTGAAGTCGGTCGGCTTCCACCCGGTGTCGGCCTGCAGCGGCGTCGTGAGGAACGAGCCCGACGTCGTCGAGATGTTGTACGGGTCACCGCGCTTGCTGAAGAGGTAGCCCCAGCCCGTCGCGCCGCTCCCGCCCTCGCGGTTCTCGACCTCGATGTCGTGCGGGTACAGCTCGTTCTTCTTGATCAGGTCGACGAGGGTGCGCGCCATGATGTCGTTGCCGCCGCCCGGCCCGAACGCGATGGTCCAGTCGAGGTCCTTGCTCGGATAGTCGCTCGTGTCGGATGCGCTCTGGGCGTCGCATCCGACGAGTGCGGTGACGGCGAGCGCCACCGCGACCACCAGACCCCCGAACTTCCGCAGTCTCACGCTCTTTCGCACGATGAACCTCCTCGTTCTGTGCAGGTGCGTGGGCGGCCCGGAACGGCGCCGGCAGAGTCACCGCCAGGTGAAGTCGGGCCTGCGTTTCGCCAGGAAGGCGCGGACGCCCTCGGCGTAGTCGTCGGTGTCGAACGACGAGTTGCGCAGCTGCGTCGTGGCCTCGTCGTCCTCGGTCTGCCCGGCGCAGATCCTGCGCACGATCTCCTTGGTCGCGCGCACGCTGAACTGGGCGCGCGTGGTGACCAGCCGGGCGAAGTCGTACGTGAGCGCCTCGACCTCGTCGACGCCTGTCACCTCGTCGACGAGGCCGAGTCGCGCGGCGGCGGGGGCATCGAGCTGTTCGCCGGACATCAGGATCCATTTGGCCCGCGACGGACCGACGAGGTCGACCAGCCGCCTGGTCGACTCCAGGCTGTAGACCAGGCCGAGCTTGGCCGGCGTGATCGCGAAGCGCCCCCGGTCGTCGCTGAACCGCATGTCGCAGGCGAGCGCGAGGCCGAGTCCGCCGCCGATGCAGTAGCCGTGGATCATCGCGATCGTCGGCTTGCTCAGGCCCTCGAGCGCCCGTTCCGCGGCGGCGACCCGTTCGTTGTAGTGCCGCGCGCTCTCGGCCTCGGCGCGGACGGCCTGGAACTCGGAGATGTCGGCGCCGGACGCGAACGCCTTCGTGCCCGCGCCACGCAGCACGAGGACCGCGATCGACCGGTCGGCGTCGATCTCCTTCAGCAGGTCGGGCAGCGCCCGGTACATCTCGAGCCTGATGGCATTGCGGCTCTGCTCCCGGTCGATGACGAGCGTCGCCACCTCGCCGTCCCGCTCCAGTCGAAGATCGTTGCTACTCATCAGTTCGTGCTCTCCGGTTGCATGTCGGGGTGCTGGTCGTACGCGGCGCCGGACTCGTACAGTCCGGCGATCTCGTCCGCGGTGAGACCGACCTCGGCGAGCACCGACGACGTGTGCTGGCCGAGCCACGGCGCCGGGCCGCGGACGTCGTACGGGAGGCCGCTGAACTTCGTCGGCGGCGCGATCGTGTGCATCGGGCCGATGATCGGGTGCTCGACCTCGGTGACCATGCCGCGCTCCTTGACGTGCGCGTTGTCGAGCGCCTCCGGGTAGGTGAGGACGGGGCCGCCGGGGACGCCGGCGCGGTCGAGCAGCTCGAGCAGCTCGTCGGTGGCGCGCAGCGACGTGATCGCCTCGATCTCGGCCTGCAGCTCGTCGATGTTGGCCATGCGGTCCTCGAGCGTCGCGAAGCGTTCGTCGGTGAGCCACTCGGGCCGGTCGAGGACGCCGGTCACGAGGCGCTGCCAGAGCCGGTCGTTGTTGGCGCCGATCGTCACGAACCCGTCGAGGGAACGGTAGGCCTGGTACGGCGTCGACCGGCGATGCCTGGTGCCGGTCGGCAGCGGCTCCTCGCCGCTCCCGAAGTACGCACCGGACTCCCACACGGTCCACGCGAGACCGGCGTCGACGAGCGAGACGTCGAGGTACTGGCCCTCGCCCGTCCGCTTACGGTGCAGCTCGGCCGCGAGGATCGAGTAGAGCGCCGTCGAGCCGGCGGCGATGTCGTTGATCGCGATGCCGACCTTCGCGGGACGGCCGTCCGGGTGGCCGGTCATCCGCAGGAAGCCGACCATGCCCTGCGCCATGATGTCGAAACCGGGCCGGTCGCGGAACGGTCCGGTCTGGCCGAACCCGCTGATCGAGCAGTACAGGATGTCGGGCCGCAGGGCGCGTACGTCGTCGTAGTCGATGCCGAGCCGGTCGACGACCCCGGGCCGGAAGTTCTCGATGACCAGGTCGGCGCTCTCGGCGAGCTGGAGGAACGCCACCCTGCCCGCGTCCTGCTTGAGGTCGAGCGACACGCTGCGCTTGCTCCGGTTCGGCATACCGAACGGGTAGCTCTCGCCGTTCACCTTCGGGCTCAGCCGGCGCGAGTCGTCGCCCGTGCCCGGCTGCTCGATCTTGATCACGTCGGCGCCGAGCTCGGCGAGGACCATCGTGCAGTACGGCCCGGAGAGGTAGCGGGTGAGGTCGAGGACCCGGAATCCGTCCAGCGGACGCGTTGCCATATTTCCCACCTTATGGGATAGCATCCTGTAGAACAGGAAGCGTAGACGACGTGCGAACGAAGCGTCAATGGCGCGGCACTGGCTGCGCCGGACGGCGGGAGGCGGCGTGACCCATCCGGACCAGGCACCCGCGAGCGGGGGCGGCGTGCAGTCGATCGACCGTGCCGTGGCGGTGCTGCGGTGCTTCGGCCGCCGCACGCCGGAGCTGGGCATCACCGAGATCTCCCGCACCACCGGCCTGTCGACGAGCACCGTGCACCGGCTGCTCTCGGCGATGCAGCACAACGGACTCGTCCAGCCGGCGCCCGGTCGGCGTTACGCCCTCGGCCCGCTGCTCGTCCAGCTGGCACGCAGCGGTGCGTTCCCCACGTCGGTTCTCGACGCCGCGCGTCCGGTGATGCACGAGCTGCGCGACCGGTTCGACGAGACGATCGCGCTGCACGAGCTGCTGGCGTCGAACGACCGCGCCGTCGTCGACCAGGTGGAGAGCCACCAGGAGCTGCGGCGCACGTACACCAACCTCGGCACGCCCATCCCGCTGCCGCTTGGCGCGCCCGGCAAGGTGCTGCTCGCGTACGCGCCCGACGACGTCCGCGAGGCGATCCTGCGCCGGCCGATCCCCCGGGTCACCCCGACCACGGTCACCGACGTCGACGACCTGCGCGCCCAGCTCGAGTCGGTCAGGTCGGACGGCTACGCGATGTCGTTCGCCGAGCGGACGCCCGGGATCAGGACGGTCGCGTCACCGGTGTTCGACCACACGGGACGGGTCGTGGGGTGCGTCAGCATCTGCGGTCCCGAGATCCGCATGCCGCGCTCGCGGATGGACGAGTTGGCGCCGCAGATCGGCGACGCCGCCGCGCGGATCTCCGCACGGCTCGGAGCGACCGGTCAGGACGGGTCCGCGGCCACCCGGGACACGTAGCTCCCTCGGGTCAGTCCAGGCAGAGGCAGAAGGGGTGTCCCGCCGGGTCGAGGAAGACGCGGAACTTCGTCCCCGGCTGGTGCTCGTGCTTGGTCGCGCCGAGATCGAGCACTGCCGCCTCTGCGGCGTCGAGGTCGTCGACGATCACGTCGACATGCATCTGCTGGGGTACGTCCTGGGCCGGCCACCGGGGCCGGGCGTAGGACTCCACCTGTTGGAAGGAGATGCAGTGACCGTAGTCCGCGCGGACGTCGGCCCAGTCGGAGGAGACGTCGACCTTCCAGTCCAGCAGCGCGCCGTAGAACCGCGCGAGGGCGCCGGGATCGGGACAGTCGATGACCAAGCTCGGGAAGCGTGCGATAGCCATGCCAGGCACCGTACGCGCGATTGCGGACGATCGACGTCCGGATAGCACCGCACGTCGACGAGGGTTCGCGTCAGCGGCGCGAGCGGCCTCCGCCCCGCTGCCAGGGGTGCGGTCCGTCGAGCGGCCGGTACTCGACGCCGAGCGCGTCGAGCCGTTCCAGGTGACCGCCCAGCCGCACGGTGAAGTCGTCGTACGACCGGCGCTCGGCGGCCGACCACACCACCTCGGCGAACGCGCACATCCGGGGGAACGCCATGTACTCGACGTGCCGCGCCGTCGGCAGGTACTCGGTCCAGAGCTGGCACTGCGACCCGAGCACGTGCGCGGCCTCCGCCTCGGTGAGCTCGGCGGGGACGGGCTCGTACCCGTACACGCGCTCGAGGGGAAGGGCGGGGCCGCGGATGGCGCGCGGCTCGCGCGGGTCGTCGGACTGGTAGTGGTCGAGGTACGTGTGCGAGCCGGGCGCCATCACGACGTCGTGCCCGGCCCGGGCGGCGGCGATGCCGCCCTCCTCCCCGCGCCACGACATCACGGTCGCACCGGGGGCGAGGCCGCCCTCGAGGATCTCGTCCCAGCCGACGAGCCGGCGGTCGCGTGCGGCCAGCCAGGTGGCCATCTCACGGATGAACCAGCTCTGCAGCTCCTTCTCGTCCGCGAGTCCGCGCTCCGCGATCAGCTGCTGCGCGCGCTTGCTCTTCTCCCACTGGACCTTCGGGCACTCGTCGCCGCCGACGTGGACGTATGTACCGGGGAAGACGTCGAGCAGCTCCTCGTACACGTCCTGGAAGAACCGCAGCGTCGGCTCCTCTGCGTTGAGGACGTTCTCGTTGACGCCCCACCCGGTATGGACGGGTAGTCGCCTGTCGGGGTGGTTGCCCAGCTCGGGGTACGCGGCGATCGCGGCCTGCGCGTGCCCGGGCAGCTCGACCTCGGGCACGACCGTGACGAACCGGTCGGCGGCGTACGCGACGAGCTCGCGCAGGTCGTCCTGGGAGTAGAAGCCGCCGTGCGGCTGGCTGTCGCCGCGCCGCTCTCGGGGCCAGCGCGTCTCGGCCCGGTGCGCGCCGACCTCGGTGAGCCTCGGGTACCGGTGGGACTCGAACCGCCACCCCTGGTCCTCGGTCAGGTGCAGGTGCAGGACGTTCAGCTTGTGCATCGCGAGCAGGTCGACGAAGCGGAACAGGAACGGCTTCGGCATGAAGTGCCTGCCCACATCGAGGTGGGATCCGCGCCAGCCGAAGCGCGGCTGGTCCACGATCTCGACACAGGGCACCTCCCAGCGGGTGCCGGGCAGCGGCGCCGCGCGGAACGCGGCGGCCGGGAGCAGCTGGCGCAGCGACTGGAGGCCGTAGAACACCCCGGCGGCGCTCCCGCCGGTGATCCGCGCCGCGGTCGGCTCGACGGTCAGCTCGTACGCCTCCGCCCCCAGGCGGCCGTCCGTCGCCAGCACCAGCACGTCGGTGTCGGCCGTCCCCGGAGCGAGCGGCAGTGCAGTGGACGGGCCGAGCACGCGTCGCGCGGTCGCGGCCAGGTCGGCGGGACCGGACACGACGGTGTCACCGAAGGTGAACGTGCCGTCGGTCCACCGCACGCTGGAAGGAACAGGAATGATCACGGAGGGCTCCCGCCCGGTTGGGCCACGACGAAGACCAGGCCCGCACAGTAGAGGGCGCGGGTTGTCACGCGGGGGTCCGGGGGTCGTCCCCCGGGTAGATATCGCGGGCCTGTGGGAAGGTGATCGAAGATCACCGAACACCACAGACCAATCCCGCGGAGGCTCCGGGATTTGAACCCGGGAGAGGGCTGTAAACCCTCAACCCGCTTAGCAGGCGGGCGCCATAGACCAGACTAGGCGAAGCCTCCATGACCCCGATGGGGGTCAGGACGAAAGGCTATCAGCGCGGTCATCCGGGCCGCATGTCCGGGAACTGGACGTAGAGGAGCTGGTCGCCGCGGCGGAGCTCGCCGGCGGCGTTGGCCGGGATCGACTCCTCGCGCGAGCCGCGCACGACGGCGATGACGACCTCGGCGACATCGCGGACACCCCGCCCGATCTCGTCCTCGTTGATCGGCCGCTGGCGCAGGTCGAGGCCGGTGCCGTACGAGATGAGGTCCTCGGCGACCGCCGCGATCGTCGGCTTGCGTGCGGCGAGCCCGACGAGGCGTCCGGCCGCCTCCTGGGACGTGATGACCGAACGTGCGCCGCTCTGCTTGAGCAGCGCAACGTTCTCCTCCTCGCGGACGGACGCGGCGATGAACACCGTCTTGCTCTGCTGCCGGACGGTGAGGGTGATCATGACCGCGCTGTTGTCGTCGTGCACGGTGATGAGCACGGCCCGTGCGCGGTCGAGCTCGACCTGGTGGAGCGTCTCGGAGTGCTCGGCGTTGGCCTGGACCGCGGTGATGCCGAGTGCCTGGGCGGAGGCGACGCCTTCGGGCGTCGGGTCGATCGCGACGATCCGGCTCGGGTCGACGCCGTCGGCGATCAGCGTGCGTGCGGCCGCGCGACCCTTCGTGCCGAACCCGCAGATGATCGTGTGGTTGCGCACTTTCGCCCTCCAGCGAGCGACTCGGTACTGCATGCGGCTGCGTTCCGACAGCGCGCTGATCGTGGTGCCGACCAGCAGGATCAGGAACGCGAAGCGCAGTGGCGTGATGACGAGGATGGTGAGCAGGCGCGCCTGCGGGGTCACCGGCACGATGTCGCCGTACCCGGTGGTCGACAGGCTCACGGTCGCGTAGTAGATCGCGCTCAGGAACGTGATCGGCGTGCCCGAGCTGTCCCGGTAGTCGTCCCTGTCGAAGTAGACGAGCAGTGCGGACACCAGGACGATCAGGACGGCGAGGGCGACCCGCCGGGCGATCTCCACCAGCGGCGGACGTTCGCCGCGCAGCGGCAGACGGAGTTCGGACCGGGCCATGGGCAAAGGCTAGTGGTGCGCCCCCTTGCCTCCGGGGACGTGGTCGCCCGAGCCACCACTTCCTCGGACGTCACGCGAGTCAGCTCAGTCGTGCGGGACGGTCTGGACGTCCAGGTCGCCCTCGGCGTAGCGCTGGCGCAGCACCTTCTTGTCGAACTTGCCGACGCTCGTCTTCGGCACGGCGTCGATGAAGGCGAAGTTGTCCGGCAGCTGCCAGCGGGCGAACCGCTCCTCGATCGACGCGCGGAGGTCGACGGGGTCGGTGTCCGCGCCCTCGCGGAGCACGATGGTCGCGAGCGGACGCTCCTGCCACTTCTCGTCGGGGATGCCGACGACGGCCGCCTCGACGACGTCGGGGTGGGCCATCAGGGCGTTCTCCAGGTCGACCGACGAGATCCACTCCCCACCGGACTTGATGACGTCCTTCGACCGGTCGGTGATGGTGAAGTAGCCGCGCGGGTCGATGGTGCCGACGTCGCCCGTCCGCAGCCAGCCGTCGTGGAACTTCGCCTCGTCGTCCTCCTTGTGGTACCGCGCCGTCACCCACGGGCCGCGCACCTCGAGCTCGCCGACCGACTCGCCGTCGGAGGGCATCGCGACGCCCTCGTCACCGGTCAGTCGGTACTCGACCTCGGGCAGCAGCCGGCCCTGGGTGAGCCGGTAGCGCCACCGCTCCTCGCCCTCGGCTTCTCGCGGCGGGATCGCGACGCTCGCGACGGGCGACGTCTCGGTCATGCCCCAGGCATGCCTGATCGGGATGCCGAACTCGTGGTCGAAGCCCTCCATCAGCGACCGCGGCACCGCGGACCCGCCGCAGGGCACCATCCGCAGCGACGACAGGTCGACGTCGTGGCCGCGGGCGTACTGCAGCAGGTCGTTCCAGATCGTCGGCACGGCGCCCGCGACGGTCGGCCGCTCGGCCTGGATCATCGCGGCGAGCGGCTCGCCCTGCAGGAACCGTTCGGGCATGAGCAGGTCGGCGCCGATCAGCACCGCGGCGTGCGCGAGGCCCCAGGCGTTCGCGTGGAACATCGGGACGACGGGCAGCACCCGGTCGAGCGGGTCGAGGCCGAGCGCGTCGCCGCGGCAGATGGCGCTGGCGTGCAGGAAGGTCGACCGGTGGCTGTAGACGACGCCCTTCGGCCGGCCGGTGGTGCCGCTCGTGTAGCACATGCTCGCGGCCTGACGCTCGTCGACGTCGGGCCACTTGAACACCGGTTCCGCGGCCGCCAGCAGGTCGTCGTACCGGTGCACCTCGACGCCGTCGGCCTGCACCGTGGCGAGGTCGGCGTCGCCGACCACCAGCACGTGCCGCACCGTCTTCAGGTGCGGCAGCAGCTTGCCGAACGGCGCGGCGAGCGTGCTGTCGACGATGACGACCTCGTCCTCCGCGTGGTTGGTGACGTAGGCCATCTGCTCGGGGAACAGCCGGATGTTGATCGGGTGCAGCACCGCGCCCATCGCCGGCACGGCGAAGTACGCCTCGAGGTGCTCCTGGTCGTTCCAGCAGAACGTGCCGACGCGCTGGTCGCCGGTGATGCCGAGTGCGCGCAGGGCGCCCGCCAGGCGCGCGGTGCGTTCACCCAGCTCCGCGTACGTGGCGGACCTGGCGCCGTCACCCGTCCAGGTCAGTACGCGCGACTCGCCGTGCACCACCGAGCCCTGACGCAGGATCATCGCGACGGTCAGCGGGACGTCCATCATCGTGCTCTGCATCGCAGGCTCCCTTGCCCAGACGGCGCTGCCCCTGATGATGCCGCACGCCGGGAGCGTTGTCAGTGCCTCACGACAGACGTTGCGCCTTGCTGAGCACCCGCTGGACGATCACCACCACGGCGAGGAACGCGCCGCTCACGACCTGCTGGAACGACGAGTTGAGCGAGCCGACCTGGTTGATCAGGCTCTGGATCACGCCGAGGAGCAGCACGCCCGCCATGGTCCCGGTGAGGCCTCCCGCGCCGCCGGTCAGCAGGGTGCCGCCGATCACGACGGCCGCGATGACGTCGAGCTCCATGCCCACGCCGAGAATCGTCACCCCGGACGAGAGCCGCGCCGCGTTGAGAGCGCCGGCGAGCCCGGCGAGCAGGCCGGACATGAGGTAGACGAGCACCTTCACCCTCGCGACCGGCACACCCATCAGCGCGGCCGCGTCCTCGCTGCCGCCGATGGCGTAGACGTTCTGCCCGAAGCCGGTGCGCTGGAGCAGCACGATGCCGAGCAGGCAGAGCACGACCGTGACATAGACCGGCACCGTGAGGCCGAACAGCGAGCCCTGGCCGAGTGCGGCGAAGGCGTCGCTCTCCACGAGGTACGTGTCGGCGCCCTCGCCGGAGAGCGCGAGCATCAGTCCGCGCATGCCGAGCAGGCCGGCGAGCGTGACGATGAACGGTGCCATCGACGTTCGCGCGATGACGAGACCCTGGACGAGCCCGATCGTGCCGCACACGGCGAGCGGTAGCAGCACCGCGACGACCACGCCGTACCGCGAGCCGTATGCCGCGAGCACGCCGCCGAGCACGAACGACGACCCGACCGACAGGTCGATGCCGCCGCTGACGATCACGAACGTCATGCCGATCGCGATGATGGCGAGGAACGACGACGAGACGAGGATGTTGGCGGCGTTCTGCGTCGTGGCGAACGAGTCGAAGGCAACGGTGCCGATCAGCACGGTGAGTGCGAGCACCAGCAGGGCGCCGTGGTGCTGGAGCAGCTGGCCCAGTCGTTCGCGGCCGGCGCCCTCGCGGCCCCTACCTCCGGCTCGCTCGTCGAGCTCCAGCGCTGGACTCATGCCGCTCGCCTCCCCCGCGCTGCGTACACCGCCGCGAGGATGATGACCGCCTGCACCATCTGGGTCCACGACTGCGGCAGGTTGTGCTTGATCAGCGTCGCCGCCAGCAGCTGCATCAGCAGCGCACCCATCACGGTGCCGAGCACGCGGATGCGACCGCCGGTCAGCGGCGTGCCGCCGACCACGACCGCCGTGATCGCGGACAGTTCCGTCAGCAGGCCGAGCGACGTCGGGTCGCTCGCCTGCAGCCGCGCCGTCGCGAGCACGCCCGCGCCCGCGGCGAGCATGCCGGAGATGACGTACACGGTGACGAGCACGCGGCGGACGGGCAGGCCGGACAGCTCACTCGCAGCCCGGTTGCCGCCGATGGCGACGACCTGCCGGCCGAACGTCGTGCGCTTCACGACGAACGCGACGAGCGCGGTCAGCGCGGCCGCGATGATCACCACGAGCGGCAGCCCGAGCAGCGACCGGCTGCCGAGGCCGATCAGCGTGGGGTTGCGGAACTCGGTCAGCTGCGGGACGAGGACGTTGGCGAGCCCGCGGATGCCGACGAGCAGCGCCAGTGTTGCGACGATCGGCTGCACGCCGACGTACGCGACGAGCAGGCCGCCGCTCGCGCCGACGACGGCGCCCGCGAGCAGCGCGGCGACGATCGCCGCCGGCGCGCCGTACCCGAGGTAGAGCACGACCATCGCGGACGCCAGCGCCATCACCGACCCGACGGAGAGGTCGATGCCCTCGGTGCCGATGACGAGCGCCATGCCGAGCGACAGGATCACGATCGGCGCGACCTGGATGAGCTGGGTGCGGAAGTTCGCGACGTCGAGGAAGTTCGGCGTGAAGGCGATGTTGAACAGCAGCAGGACGACGACCGCGGCGTAGACGCCGTACTCCTGCATCCACGCGAGGACGCGGGTGCGCCCGTCGAGCGCCGTCGTCGCGGTCGCGTCAGCCATCGGTCCCACCCCCCGCCGCGATCGCCTCCATGATGGCCTCCTCGGTCACCTCGGCGCCGGTGAGCTCGCCGACCACCGCACCCTCCCTGAGCACGATGATGCGGTCGGAGCCCTCGACGAGCTCCTCGAGATCGGAGGAGATGAGCAGCACGCCGAGCCCTTCCTCGGCGAGCTCGTCGATCAGCCCCTGCACCTCGGCCTTGGCGCCGACGTCGATGCCGCGCGTGGGCTCGTCGAGCAGCAGCACCTTCGGGTTCGTCGCGAGCCAGCGGGCGAGCAGGACCTTCTGCTGGTTGCCGCCGGACAGCTCGGAGACCCGCTGGTTCGGCGACGACGCCTTGATCCGCAGCCGGCGCATGAACGTCTCGACGATCCGGTCGAGGCGGCCGTCGGAGACGATCCCCGCCCGGGACAGCCGGGGCAGCGCGGCGAGCGCGATGTTCTCCCGCACCGACAGCGTGGGCACGATGCCCTCGGCCTTGCGGTCCTCCGGCAACAGGCTGACGCCGGCGCGGATCGCCGCGGACGTCGAGCCGCGACGCAGCGGGCGGCCCGCCACGACGACCGTGCCGTCGTCGACCGGCAGCGCGCCGACGATGGCCTTGGCGGTCTCGCTGCGGCCCGCGCCGAGCAGGCCACCGAGGCCGACGACCTCACCCGGCCGCACCGAGACGGACACGTCCTGCAGCACGTGCCGTCGCGTCAGGGCCGATGCCTCGACCAGCGGACGGCCGTCTGCTCCACTGTGCTCGCCGGTGAACTTGGTCGCCCCCTCCGACCGGACGACCGACAGGTCACGGCCGAGCATGACCGCGATCAGCCGCAGCCGGTCGAGGCCGGCGATCGGCCCGGTGTGCGCCACCCGCCCGTCGCGCAGCACGGTGACCCGGTCGCAGACGCGGTACAGCTCCTCGAGCCGGTGGCTCACGTACACCACGGCGATCCCCTGTGCGCGGAGCTCGCCGATGACGCCGAAGAGGGTCTCCACCTCGCGCGGCTCGAGCGCCGACGTCGGCTCGTCCATGATGACGACCCTGGCGTCGGCCGAGACAGCACGCGCGAGCGCCACCATCTGCTGCGCGCCCATGCCGAGCGTGCGCAGCGGCCGGCGGACGTCGGTCCTGATGCCGTACCCGGACAGCACCCGTTCCGCCTCGGCGTTCATCCGCGCGACGTCGATGACCCCCAGGCGGCCGCGTGGCTCCCTGCCCAGCAGCAGGTTGTGCGCCACGCTCATCTGCGGGACGAGGTTGACCTCCTGGTAGATCGTCGAGATGCCGGCGCGCTGCGCCTCGGGCGGGGTGGCGAACGCCACCGCCTGCCCGTGGTGGCGCAGTTCGCCGCCGTCCGGCTGGTACACGCCGGTGAAGACCTTGATCAGCGTCGACTTGCCCGCGCCGTTCTCCCCCACCAGCGCGTGCACCTCGCCGGGTTCGAGGCGGAACGAGACGTCGTCGAGTGCGAGGACCCCGGGGAACCGCTTGGTGATCCCCAGGGCCTCAAGCACCGGCTCGGCCGTCATCAGTAGGCCTGCCCCACGCTCTCCTTCGCGTTCTCCTCGGTGTACTCGCGGTCGCTGATGATGATCTTCTCGGGGATGGCCTCGCCGTCGACGAACTTCTGCGCCGTCTCGAACGCGAGCGGGCCGAACCGCGGGTTCGACTCGATCACCGACGAGAGCCAGCCGTCGACGATGCTCTGGACCGCGGCGCGGGTGCCGTCGACCGACACGATCTTGACGTCGCCCGCCTTCTTGCCCGCGCCCTTGAGCGCGGTAACCGCACCGAGCGCCATCTCGTCGTTCTCGGCGTAGATGCCACCGATGTCCGGGGTCGACTGGATCAGCTGCTCGGTGACCTGCTGGCCCTTCTCCCTGGCGAACTCACCGGTCTGCTCGAAGCCGATCTTCACCCCCGGCGCCTTCTCCTTCATCCGGTCCTTGAACCCCTTCGTCCGGTCGGTCGTGACGTTGTTGCCCGGAGCGCCGAGCAGGATCGCGACCTTGCCCTTGCCGCCGAGCGCCTCGATCATCTGGTCGGCCGCACGCTTGCCCTGCTCGTAGAAGTCCGAGCCGATGAACGTCAGGTAGTCCGCGCACGGGTCCGCGTTGATCTGCCGGTCGATGGTGATGATCGGGATCTTCTTCGCGGA
This sequence comes from Streptosporangiales bacterium, assembly GCA_009379955.1. Taxonomy (NCBI): domain Bacteria; kingdom Bacillati; phylum Actinomycetota; class Actinomycetes; order Streptosporangiales; species Streptosporangiales bacterium. Next base: position 21,660 of record WHST01000004.1, read on the forward strand.
TGCCTGCTTCAGCACCGGATCCCAGCCGTCGGAGTTGAGTGGCGCGATGACGAGCAGCTTGGCGCCCTGGGCGATGAGCTGCTGGACGTCGGAGATCTGCTTGGAGAACTGCGACTGCGCGTTGGTCACCCGCAGCTTCTCGATCCCGAGCTTCTTCGCCTCGTCCCTGATCGACTTGGTCTCGGCGATGCGGAACGGGTTCGCCTCCTTCTCCGACTGCGAGAAGCCGACCACGTCCTTCTTCAGGTCGATCTTCTGCCCGCCGAACTTCTCCAGCGTGCACGTCGAGCCGGTCGCGCCCGTGCTCCGAGCGACCTGCTTGCCCTCGGTGCCGTTCGACGTGGGCTCGTTGCCCGCGTTCTCCCCCTTGGCGCACGCGCCGGCGAGGAGGACGACGGCGAACGCCATCGCCGCGACTCCGGACTTCCTCATCATGGTTGGTCTCCCTCGCAGCTCACCGGAGCGCCGTCGATGGCCGACTGGTTCGCTCGTCTCACCTGGTCCACGTGCGGCTTGGTCACCGCGCGGTCGTACGTCATCAACCCGTTCAGCTCCGTCTCGACGTCGGTGGTCTGGGTGTAGATGGCCGCGCTCAGGCCGCGGCAGGATCTCAGCTCCCGCAACCGCTCACCCATCTCGGCGTAGTGCGCGGTGAGCGCGTCGGGGTCAGGCTCGACGGCGTACCCCCAGCCGCCGCCCGACCAGGTGTGGCCGAGCACCGGCAGGCCGAGCCCGCCGTACTCGCCGAGGACGGACGCACGCGTCGCGCTCGGCTCCGCGGGAGTGCCGGGTCCCGGGTAGATGTGGTGGTCGATCACGTCGCCGTTGCCGCCGTCGACCGCGCCGCAGCAGTTGACGCCGCTCATGTTGTCCACGAGACGTGACGGGTCCCAGCCCTTGACCAGGTCCGCGATGCGCGCCTGGTCGTACTGGCCCCAGCCCTCGTTGAACGGCACCCACATCACGATCGAGGGATGGCCGCGGTGCTGGTCGACCATCTCCCGCAGCTCGGCCTCGTACTGCGTCCTGTCGGCGGCCTCCGGTGCACGCGACATCGACGGCATGTCCTGCCACACCAGCAGGCCCAGCCGGTCGGCCCAGTGGTACCAGCGGTCGGACTCGACCTTGACGTGCTTGCGCACCGCGTTGAAGCCCAACCGCTTCGTCTCGGTCAGGTCGTACTTCAGCGCCTCGTCGGTCGGTGCGGTGTAGATGCCGTCCGGCCAGAAGCCCTGGTCGAGCGGTCCGAGCTGGAAGACGGGCTTGCCGTTCAGGGTCATCCGCTTCTCGCCGTCGACGTCCTCGACGGCGACGGTGCGCATCCCGAAGCTCCCGGTGACCCGGTCACCGCTCGCCAGCCGTACCTCGAGGTCGTAGAGGAACGGTCGCTCGGGCGACCAGAGCTTCGGCTCCGGCACGGGGAGGCTGAGCTCGCTGCCGACCCGGCCGGTCGCCCGTCCGACCACCCGGTGGCCGTCGCGCGCCGTCACGACCACCGACTGCCGGCCCGCGTCGGCGGCGTTCACGGACACCCGCAGCGCCTGCTTCGCGACGTCCGGCGTGGTGTCGACCGACGTGACGTGCGCGCGCCTGACCGGCTCCATCCAGACGGTCTGCCAGATGCCGGAGACCGAGGTGTACATGATGCCGCCGGGCGTGAGGCGCTGCTTGCCGACGGCCTGACCGCCCTGGTCGGTCGGGTCGTACACGCCGACCACGAGCTCCTGCCTCCCGTGTCGCTTCAGCGCCTTCGTCACGTCGACGCTGAACCGGTCGTAGCCGCCCTTGTGCACGCCGACGCGTGTGCCGTTGACGTACACAGTCGACTGCCAGTCGACCGCGTCGAGGTGCAGCAGCAGCCGCTGGCCGTGCCACGACGGCGGGACGGTGAACGTCCTGCGGTACCACATCCGGTCCTCGTGCCTGGTGACGCCGGACAGCACCGATTCCACCGGGTACGGAACGACGATGCGCTCGTCGAGGGTGCGGCCGAATGGCGGCGCCTCACCCGCGTCGGCGGCGGCGAACTGCCACCGGCCGTTGAGGTTCTGCCACTGCGTGCGCGCGAGCTGCGGCCGCGGGTACTCGGGCAGCGGCCGGTCCTGGTCCACGTCGTCGGCCCAGCGGGTCGTGATCGTGTAGGTGGAGCCGTTGACCACGTACGCGTGGGTGAACGCGTCGACCGGCGTTCCGTCTGCCGTGGCGACACCGCCCTCGCCGTCGTACGAGGCGCGCACGCCGTTGCCCGCCTGCTTCGGCACGGGGTGCTCGAGCGACAGCGTGACGACGCTGTCGTCCTCCGGGTCGCGCGCGGCCGCCGTGACCGGCCAGGCCGTGCCCCCGACGGTGAGAGCGACGTGCTCGGCGGCGTCCGCGGGCAGCGGTGCGAGCGCGGTGCCGAAGTCGAGTGCGACGGTGTCGCCGGAGGGGGACACGGCGGCGGTCTCGGGGCCTGGCGGGTCGAAGCCGTCAGGAAGCGTGAACGCGCCGGCGGGCACGATCGTCTTCGGCTGGCTGTCGCTCTGCCACCGCATGCGCAGGTGCGAGCCGCCCTCGTGCTCGAAGTACTCGACCTTGACGTCGTACGCGCGGCCGGCCTCGAGCTCGATCGGCTCGCTGACCTTCTCGACGTCCCAGACGTCCTCCCAGTTGTCGATGGCGAGCTCGCCGTCGATCCACAGCCGGAAGCCGTTGTCGCCGATCATCGAGAACGTGTAGGCCTCGGAGTGCTCCGGCCGCAGCCGTCCGGTCCAGCGGACGGCCACGGCGTCGACCTGTCCGGTGAGCGTGCGGAAGGTGCCCTCGAGGTCGGGGAACTCGATGTTCGGGTCGACGACCGACGCCTTCAGCTCGTGGAAGTCGAACGTGCCCGGCGCCGAGCTGACGTAATAGTCGCCGCGCAGGCCACCACGCTCCGCCGCCGGCGCGGCCGATGCGGAGGCGGCGACGCCGAGCTGGACGAGCGTGGCGAGCAGGGCGACGACGAGCAGGAGCGGGGTGCGGCTGCGTGCGGTAGCGACCATGCGGGCCGATCCCTTCTCCGCGAGTCCGCCCCACTCCGGAAACGGACACATCTGAACGCGCAATCGCCACAATGAAGCATCACATCCGACCGAAGTCAATACCGTTCGATCACTTTCGATCAGCCAGCCGATCACGAACGGTCTGGGTCACCGCGTGCACGCCCAGCGGTGGACGCGCCTCGCCCGCGGCTCGCCGACTGACTACGATCGGACTGGCCAGAAGCGGTCCGTTCGGCAGAGGTGGGCGCGTGGGAACCAGGAGTGAGTCCCCCGGCGAGGCCCGACGGCCGGTGTTCGCGGCGGAGCGCAGGCAGCGCATCCTCGAGGTGATGCGGACCAACGGCGCCGTGTCGCTGCGCGAGCTCGCGCACGCGGTGCAGTCCTCCGAGGTCACCGTCCGGCGCGACCTGCGGGTGCTCGAGGGCGAGGGCCTGCTCAACCGGCACCACGGGGGTGCGACCCTGCCGGGCGCGCTGTCGCGGGAGGCCACCTACACGCAGAAGGCACAGGTCGCCGCGGCGGAGAAGGCGGCGATCGCGGAGCTGGCGGCGTCGCTCGTCGAGGACGGCGACGCGATCGTCATCGGCGCCGGCACGACGACGCAGGCGTTCGCCCAGCAACTGCTGCGGCACGGCGAGCTCGCCGTGGTGACCAACTCGCTGCTCGTCGCCGAGGCACTCGGCGGCGCGCCGCGCATCGAGGTGGTCCTCACCGGCGGCACGGTGCGGGGCGCCATCCACGCGCTCGTCGGCAGTGCCGCGGAGCGCTCGCTCGCGGAGCTGCGGGTGCGCAGGGCGTTCATCTCGGGCAACGGGCTCACTCCCGACCGGGGCCTGTCGACACCGAACATGCAGGTCGCCAGCGTCGACCGCGCGCTCGCGGCCGCCGCCGAGGAGATCGTCGTGCTGGCCGACCACACCAAGATCGGCGTCGACACGATGGTGCAGACCGTGCCGACCGACGAGATCGACCACCTCGTGACCGAGGACGCCGCCCCGCGCGAGGTGCTCGACGAGCTCGCCAACCGTGCCGTCCGCCTGCACGTGGCCCGCCTGCCCACCTGACGACCGTCGCGTAGAGGAGGGTTTACGGACCCTCGCCCGTGCGGGATCATGCGGGGCACAGGGGCGTGCAAGGAGGCAGGCCGTGGCCGATCAGGGCCCGATCCTCGAAGCGGCCGGCGTCGTCGTCGACTTCCCCGGTACCCGCGCCCTCGATCACGTGTCGTTCGCCCTCGGCCGCGGCGAGGTGCACGCCCTCGTCGGCGAGAACGGCGCGGGCAAGTCGACACTCGTCAAGGTGCTCTCCGGCATCCACCGGCCGACCGCAGGCACCCTCCGCGTCGACGGTGCGCGGGTCACGCTCTCGTCACCTCCCGACGCACGACGCGCGGGCATCGGCACCGTCCATCAGGAGACCAACCTCGTCCCGCAGATGAGTGTGGCGCGCAACCTGTTCCTCGGCCGCGAGCCGCGCCGGCACGGTCTCCTCGACTGCGCCGAGATGAACGCGCGGGCGCGCGCGGCGATCGAGCCGTTCGGCCTGCACGTCGACGTCCGCCGCCCGCTCGGCTCGTTCCCGGCGGGCGCGCGGCAGCTCGTCGCGTCCGCGTGGGCGATCTCGACGGGGGCGCGGGTGGTCGTGCTCGACGAGCCGACCGCGAGCCTGGAGCCGGACGAGGTCGACCGGCTGTTCGCCGCGATCGAACGGCTGCGCGACGAGGGTCGGTCCGTGGTCTACGTGAGCCACCGGCTGCAGGAGATCGAGCGCATCTGCGACCGCGTGACCGTGCTCCGCGACGGGCGCGTCGTTCACACCGGTCCGCTGGCCGGCGTCGACCGGCTGCGCCTCGTCTCGCTGATGCTCGGCCAGGCGGCCACGGCGAGCGTGACCGTGCTCGGCGGAGTCGCCACCGAGCCCGCCGACCCGCCGATCCTGCGCGCGACCGGACTCACCCGCAGGCACGTCCTCGACGGGGTGTCGCTCGACCTCCGTCCCGGCGAGGTGCTCGGTCTCGGCGGCCTCCTGGGGGCCGGACGCAGCGAGACCGCGAAGGCGATCGCCGGTGCCATGCCGCTCGACGCGGGCCAGGTCACCGTGTCCGGCACCCGGCTGCGCAGGCGGTCGATCTCCGGCGCCATCCGCGCGGGTGTGAGCCTGCTGCCCGAGGACCGCAGGAGCGACGGCATCATCGCGACACTGTCCGTCCGCGACAACATCGTCCTCGCGGCCCTGCCCCGGCTGTCCCGAGCGGGGATCGTGTCCAACGCCAGGCTCGACCGCATCGTCGAGACGTTCATGACCCGGCTGCGGATCAAGGCGACGAGCCCGCACCAGCCCGTCGCGGAGCTGTCGGGAGGCAGCCAGCAGAAGGTGCTGCTCGCGCGGTGGCTCGCGATGAACCCGCGGGTGCTGATGCTCGACGAGCCCACCCGTGGCATCGACGTCGGCACGAAGGTCGAGGTGCAGGCGCTGATCGACGACCTCGCGGTCGACGGGCTCGCGGTGATGCTGATCTCGTCCGATCTGGAGGAGCTCGTCGGCAACTGCGACCGCGTCGTCGTCCTGCGCGAGGGCGCTGTGGTCGGCGAGCTGACGGGCCAGGAGGTCACGGAGTCGAGCATCATGAGTGTGCTCGCCGCAAGCTGACCCGGCAGCTAGTCCGCGATCTCGATCGGGCCCTTGGTCAGCGTCACGTCGAGCTTGCCGGCCTCGATCGCGCTCGCGAGGTCGCCGCCCTCGCTCTTGGAGAAGCCCGGCAGCCGTACCGTGCCGTTGGTCGTGGGCTCGGCGACGGGTGTCGCGCTCAGCACGATGCCGCCGTAGACGACCGCGAGCCGTTGGGCGTCTCCCGACGCCCCGGCCATCGTCGTCGTGGTCTTCTTCAGGGTCTCCCTGTGCTCACCGTCGAAGTGCATCTCGATGGCGAGCGCCCCGGTGCCCGCCTTGTCCGGGCGCACGCTCGACGACGCCACGTCGTTGCCCGTCAGCGCGGGCTCCTCCAGCTGGTACCAGAGGTGACGCTCCCGGTCGCACGCGTAGCCGTCGGGCGGCTTGCGGCACTGCCCCGTGTCCTTCACCGGGCCCTCGCCGACGACACCTGAGCTGGTGACGCCACCGAAGCCGAGTACGGGTCCCTGGTCGGGCAGCGACTCCAGCTCGGGCCGCTCGCTCTCCGGCACCGCCACGGTCATGGTGTCGTCGTGCACCCACCACCGCGCGTCCGCGGCCCTGCCCATGTGCATGCGGAACACGATCGACTTGGCCATCGCCTCCTGCTCGTCACCGCTGACGTCGCCGTCGATCGTGTACGTGACGTACGCCCATCCGGACGGGACATGGGGGCCGTGCAGCTTGTCGAGGAAGACGACGATGCCGAAGATGCCGCCGGCCACGAGACCGATGAGGACGATGAAGCTACCGAGAGCGAACACCAGATTGGCCCGGCTGCGCATCGGCAGACCTCCCCGGTGGATGCTGCGGCACCGCCAGCGTCGCAACCAGGTGTACCCGGCGTCAACTCGTGAGGTGACGGCGGGACTGCACGACGCGGAACCGCCCTGCGACGAACGCGCCGTCGGTGAGGCTCGCGTTGGCCGCGGGGTTGGCGCCCGTGGCGTGGAAGTCGGAGTAGGCCGACGACTGGTTCACGAACACCCCGCCGGTGAGGTTGCACGACAGGGCGACGCCGCCCTGCAGCGCGGCCTCCTCGACGTCGGCGAGTACGTTCTCGTCGGTGGAGTACACCGACGCGGTGATGGCACCGCGGTCGCGGGTGGTGTCGCGGAACAGCTCGACACTCTGCGCGGTGTCGTCGGTGGCGATGACGAACGCGATCGGCCCGAACCACTCCTCGTTGATCGCGCCCTCGCCCGCGTCGACGCCGACCAGGTGCGGCGTGCGGACGGTCGCGCCGGCGAACTCCGGGTGCGTGACCGTGCGGGACGCCAGCACCTGGCGGCCGATGCCGCGGACCTTGTCGAGCCGCTGCAGCACGCCGTCGTTCACGATCGCGCCGAGCACGCCGACCGCGCGCGCCTCGTCGCCGAGCAGCTTGTCGACGCCCTGCGCGATGCCCTGCGCGACGTCGTCGAACGACAGGTGTCCCTGGTCGGTGTCGATGCCGTCGCGGGGTACCAGGATGTTCTGCGGGGTCGTGCACATCTGGCCCGAGTACAGCGACAGCGAGAACGCGAGGTTGCGGCACAACCCCTTGAAGTCGTCGGTGGAGTCGACGACGACGGTGTTGACACCCGCCTTCTCCGTGTAGACCAGCGCCTGGCGCGCGTGCTGCTCGAGCCACTCGCCGTACGCCGTCGAACCGGTGAAGTCGACGATGCGCACCTCGGGACGCGTGGCCAGCGTGGACGCGAGTCCCTCCCCGTCGCGCTCGGCCGCGAGGGTGACGAGGTCGGCCGAGAAGCCCGCCTCGGCGAGCACCTCGCGTGCGACGGCGACCGTGATCGCGAGTGGCAGGACGGCGCGTGGGTGCGGCTTCACCATGACCGGGTTGCCCGTCGCGAGGCTGGCGAACAGAGCCGGGAAGCCGTTCCAGGTCGGGAAGGTGTTGCAGCCGACGAGCAGGGCGATGCCGCGCGGCACGACGTGGAACCGCTTCGTCATCCGCAGCGGGTCGTGCTTGCCCTGCGGCTTCTCCCAGACCACCTCGGCCGGCGTGCGGGTCATCTCCGCGTACGCGTACGCGACCGCTTCCAGCCCGCGGTCCTGCGCGTGCGTGCCGCCGGCCTGGAACGCCATGACGAACGCCTGCCCTGTCGTGTGCATGACGGCGTGGGCGAGCTCGAAGCTCCTGGCGTTGAGCCGGTGCAGGATCTCCACGCACACCGCGGCGCGGGTGTCGGGACCGGCGTCGCGCCACTCCTTCATGCCCGCGGCCATCTCGACGAGCAGGGTGTCGACGTCCGGGTGCGGATAGGTGACACCCAGCTCGATGCCGTACGGCGACCGCTCGTCGCCCACCCAGCCGTCCGTGCCGGGCTGGTCGAGCGGGAACCGCTCGCCGAGGTACGCCCGGAACGCCTGCTCGCCCTCCGCCGCGGCTGTCTCGCCGTAGACCCGGCCGCTCGGCGACTCGGGGAACGGGCTCCAGTGCGTGCGTTCGCCGATCGCCCGCACGGCCCGGTCGAGCGTCTCGCGGTGCTTGTCGTACAACGGGTGCGGCATCGTCGGCTCCTGCCGGTTCGTAGACGGTCGTGGATCGCGGCTGCTACCAGGCATGGAATCCCCGGCCCGACTTCTTGCCCAGCTCGCCCCTGGCGACCATGTCGCGGAGCAGCTGGGGCGGCGTGAACCGTGGGCCGAGCGTACGGGTGAGGTGCTCGGCGACGGCGAGACGCACGTCGAGCCCGACGAGGTCGGTCAGCCGTAGCGGGCCGATGGGCCAGCGGTAGCCGAGTCGCATCGCGGTGTCGATGTCCTCGGCGGAGGCGACGCCGTCCTCCAACATCCGGATCGCCTCGAGCCCGACGGCGACGCCGAGTCGGCTGGTGGCGAAGCCGGGGCTGTCGCGCACCGTGACTGGCGTGAGGCCGAGTCGCTCGACCCGCGCCTGCGTACGGGCGACCACGGCGTCGTCGACGCGGTCGTGCCGGACCACCTCGACGAGCGCCGACGCCGGCACCGGGTTGAAGAAGTGCATGCCGACGAGGCGTTCCGGACGGTCGAGCGCGTCAGCGATCTCGGCAACGGGCAGCGCACTGGTGTTCGTGGCGAGGTCGGCATCGGGCAGGGCCCGCTCGGCGGCGACGAGCATCCGTTGCTTGAGGCCGACGTCCTCGGGGACGGCCTCGACGACGAGGCGGGCGCGGTGGCCGAGGTCGTCGAGCGAGGTCGTGGTGCGCAGGTCGGCGACGAGGACGTTGGCGGTGACCCCGTCGGGGAGCTTGCCGAGCTCCTCCGCCTTGCGCACCGAAGCGGCGACGCGCTCGCGCGCCAGGTCGGCGGCGTCCGCGCCGGACTCCACGATCGTCACCGGGGAGGCGGCGGCGAGGAAGACGTGGGTGATCCCCGCGCCCATGGTGCCTCCACCGATGACCACCACATGCTCGTCGTGTCGTCTCACGTGTCGTACTCCAGTCGTACGGTCGGGGTCACGGGGTGGGACTGGCAGGTGAGCACGAACCCCTGCCGGAGCTCGTCGTCCTCGAGCGCGTAGTTCTGGTCCATCCGCACCTCGCCCTCGAGCAGCCGGGCGCGGCAGGTGCCGCAGACGCCGCCGCGGCACGCGTAAGGTGCGTCGCCGCGCTCTCTCAGCATCGCCTCCAGGACGGGCATGTCGTGCTCGCCGAGCGTGAACGTCGTGGCGCGGCCGGCGAGGACGGCGGTCACCGTGCTGCGGTCACCGGATACGCTCGCCGGCGCGGGTGCGGGCGGTGTGGGTACGGCGTCCGCGTGGAACAGCTCGACGTGCACCCGCGTGGCCCCGCGGTCGCGCAGCAGCCCGCGCAGGTCGCGCACCATGGCGAACGGCCCGCAGCAGAACCACTCGTCGACCGACTCGGCGGGGCACAGCGCGTCGAGGAGGCGGCCGAACCGGTCCGGGTCGAGCCGGCCGGAGAACAGCTCGACCTGCTGCGGTTCCCGCGACAGCACGTGCACGACCGCGAAGCGGTCGGGGTACCGGTTCTTCAGGTCGGACAGCTCCTCGACGAACATGACCGACCGGCTCGTCCGGTTGCCGTAGAAGAGTGTCACCGAGCTCGCCGGTTCGACCGCGAGCGCCGTGGCAGCGATCGACAGCAGCGGCGTGATACCGCTGCCCGCCGCGACGAGCCCGTAGTGCACGGCGCGGCCGGGATCGAGCGCCGGCGTGAACCGTCCCGTCGGCGTCATCACCTCCAGGGTGTCGCCGGGTCGCAGCCGCTCGCCGACGTACGACGAGAACGCGCCGCCCGGCAGCCGCTTCACCCCGATGCGTAGTACGCCGGACCCGGCGGGCGTGCAGAGCGAGTAGCTGCGCCTCGTGTCGTCGCCCGCCGCGAGGCAGCGCACGTTGACGTGTTGGCCGGCCTCGTACGCGAACGCCTCAGCCAGCTCGCCGGGCACGTCCAGCGTCACGGCGTACGCGTCGTCGGTCAGCGGCTCGACGGCGGCGACCCGCAGCTCGTGGAACACCGGCGCGTGCGGCCTCACCTGGGCGGGCGTGGCGGTGGTCATCTACAGGGCCTTCAGCGCGTCGAACGGCTCCGCGCACGCGCGGCAGGCATGCAGCGCCTTGCACGCGGTGGACCCGAACCTGCTGGTCTCGCGGGTGTCGAGCGACCCGCAGCGGGGGCAGCGCACCGAGAGCGGCACGGTCACCGGGGTGCCGGCGGTCGCGGGGCCTGGCGGCGCGACGCCGTACGCGCTGAGCTTGCGCCTGCCCTCGTCGGTCAGCCAGTCGGTGGTCCAGGCGGGGCTGAGCACGGTGCGCACCCGCACGTCGGTGTAGCCCGCGCCGTGCAGGGCACCCTCGATGTCGGCGCGGATCGCCTCCATGGCCGGGCAGCCGGAGTAGGTCGGGGTGATGACGACCTCGACGGCTCCGGCGGCGTCGACGGTGACGTCGCGGAGCACCCCGAGGTCGGCGATGGTCAGCACCGGGATCTCGGGATCGACGACCTCGGCGGCGACGTCACGTGCCTTCGTCGCGGTCACCATGTCGCCCCCGGGTGGGCGCGGTGCAGCGACTGCATCTCGGCGAGCAGGTGTCCGAGGTGCTCGGTGTGCAGGCCTCGGCGGCCGGCGCACCGTGCCGGCGGCATCTCGGGACGTTCGAGCGTCGCCTCGCGCAGCACCTCGCCGACGCCCGCGTCCCACGCGGCCCGCAGCCCCGACACGTCGACGCCCACGCCGTCCGCGGCGAGGCGCGCCACCAGGGCGTCGGCCTCGAACATCTCGTCGACGTACGGCCAGACGTACGCGAGCCCGGCCTGGAGCCGCTCGTGGCTCTCCGCGGTGCCGTCGCCGAGCCGCAGTGTCCACTGGGTCGCGTGGTCGCGGTGGTACGCGACCTCCTTCACCGCCTTGCCCGCGACACCCGCGAGCGTCGCGTCGACCGACCGCGCGAGCTCGCCGTAGAGCAGGTGCTGGTACACGGAGAACAACAGCTGCCTGGCGATCGTCCGACCGAAGTCGCCGCGTGGCAGCTCCACGATCTGCAGGTTGCCGAACGCGCGGTCGTCGCGCAGGTACGCCAGCGCGTCCTCGTCGCGTTCCGCACCCTCGACCTCGCCCGCGTACGCCAACAGGGTGCGGGCCTGGCCCAGCAGGTCGAGCGCGATGTTGGCCAGCGCGACGTCCTCCTCGAGCTCGGGTGCCCGCGCCACCCACTCGGCCAACCGGTGCGAGAGCACCAGCGCGTCGTCGCCGAGCCGGAGCGCGTACGCCGCGACGTCCGGCATCTCCCCGGCAGGCGACACGCCGGTCTCGGCGAAGAACGGCGACTTCATAGTGCCTCCACGCGACCGCTTCGTCGCAGCTCCTTCGCTCACAGGTGCTCGACCCCTTCGGGCACCGTGTAGAAGGTCGGGTGACGGTAGACCTTGTCGTTCGCGGGGTCGAAGAACGGGTCCTTCTCGTCCGGCGACGAGGCGTGGATCGCGGCCGCCGGCACGACCCACACGCTCACGCCCTCGCTCCTGCGGGTGTAGACGTCGCGGGCGTTGCGCAGCGCCATCACCGCGTCGGGTGCCCGCAGGCTGCCGACGTGCTGGTGCGACAACCCGCGCCGGCTGCGCACGAACACCTCCCAGAGCGGCCAGCCGGCCATCACGCCACCGCCTCGACGGTGCGCCGCTTGTCCGCGTACGCCCGTGCCGCCTCGCGGACCCACGCGCCGTCCTCGTGTGCCGTGCGCCGCTGGGCGATCCGCTCCCTGTTGCAGGGGCCGTTGCCCTTGATCACCGCGATCAGCTCGCTGTAGTCGGGCTCGGTGAAGTCGTAGTGGCCGGTGTCGGCGTTCCAGGCGATGCCGTTGTCGGGCAGCGTCAGTCCGAGCACCTCGGCCTGCGGCACCGTCATGTCGACGAACCGTTGGCGCAGGTCGTCGTTGCCGAAGCGCTTGATCCGCCAGGCCATCGACTGCTCGGTGTGGGCGGAGTCGGCGTCGGGCGGGCCGAACATCATCAGCGACGGCCACCACCAGCGGTCGACGGCGTCCTGCGCCATCGCGTGCTGCGCAGGGGTGCCGTGGCCGAGCGTGTGCAGGATCTCGAACCCCTGCCGCTGGTGGAACGACTCCTCCTTGCAGATCCGCACCATCGCGCGGCCGTACGGCCCGTACGAGCAGCGACACAACGGCACCTGGTTGGTGATCGCGGCCCCGTCGACGAGCCAGCCGATCGCGCCGATGTCGGCCCAGGTGAGCGTGGGGTAGTTGAAGATGCTCGAGTACTTCTGCCGGCCGGACAGCAGCAGGTCCTGCAGGTCGTCGCGGTCGGCGCCCAGCGTCTCGGCGGCCGCGTACAGGTAGAGGCCGTGGCCGGCCTCGTCCTGGACCTTGGCGATGAGGATCGCCTTGCGGCGCAGTGACGGCGCGCGGGAGATCCAGTTGCCCTCTGGCTGCATGCCGATGATCTCGGAGTGGGCGTGCTGGGCGATCTGCCTGATCAGCGTCGCCCGGTACGCGTCGGGCATCCAGTCACGCGGCTCGACCCGCTCGTCGGCGGCCACCCGCGCGTCGAACTCGACCTGCCGCTCCGTCACGAACCCGCTCCTCACCCGTCGGAAGGTGGTCTCCACCATAGCGCCCGACCGAACGTTCGGTCTATGGTCGTCGGATGGCCATCGCAGCGCGCGAGCGCTACACCCCGGAATCGCTCCTCGCGGTCGCCGTCGAGGTGTTCAACGAGCGCGGCTACGACGGCACGAGCATGGAACACCTCGCCCAGGCGGCCGGCATCACGAAGTCGTCGATCTACCACCACGTGCGCGGCAAGGAGGACATCCTGCGGCTCGCGCTGGAGCGGGCCACGGGGGTGCTCTTCGGGGCGCTCGACGAGCCGGGCGCGACCACCGGACGTGCGGTCGACCGGCTCGAGCACGTCCTGCGGCGTGCCGCTGAGGTGCTGATCGAGGAGCGGCCGTTCGTCACCCTGCTGCTGCGGGCGCGCGGCAACACCGACACCGAGCGGTGGGCGCTGGAACGCCGCCGCGACCTCGACAGCCGGGTCGCCGACCTCGTCGCCGAGGCCGCCGCCGACGGCGACCTGCGCGACGACGTCGACCCGCGGCTCGCCACCCGCCTGCTCTTCGGCATGGTCAACTCGATCAGCGAGTGGTACCGCGAGGGCCAGGGCACGGCCCAGCCCGACGCGATCGGAGCCGCCGTCGCCACCCTCGCCTTCGACGGACTGCGCAGCCGCTGACCACCGCACCCCGGCCCGGCCCGCCGGGCGCGCCGCCGGGGAGGTACTCTTTCGTGGGCCTGCCTGTGCGAATGGCGGCCGTCGTCTCCCCTTACGTGCAGGAGTGAAGTCATGGCTGGTGAACCGAGGTCGAAGACCGCCCGGCAGGCTGTACGCGCCGGTGGCGCGGCCGGCGGTGGCGGCAGTCTGACCTTCCTGGGCGACCACAGGTACCTGGTCCCGCTCAACAGCGGCAAGCACGCCTACGTCCGCAACCTCACCACGGGCAAGACGCGGCGCCTCAAGACGAGCTCCGACGCCTTCGTCGACGAGATCCGTCAGCTCGTCGAGGCCGGCCACGGCGGCAAGCTCCGCGGCGAGTTCGAGCAGCTGGCGAAGGACCACCCCACCCACGGCTGGGACGACACCGCCAAGCGCCTGGTAGACGCCTCCGTCTTCGAGAACTGACCCTGCGGCGCCCCGTCGGGGTCAGTCACTCAATGGGCGCCACACTCGGGCCATGGAGACGACTCGCCGGACCCCGAGTTCCGGGTCGTCCCCGAATCGTGTCGCGAGCTGGTCGAGCGTGTTCACCGCCTCCCCGGCCTGAGGCAGGAGGCGACCAGTGCGGCGCCGTGCCGTCGCAGCCATGCTTCGGTCTGGCCGAACGCCACCAGTCGCTCGATCACGTCGTTGCGGGTCGACTGGCCGCGCCGGTAGCGGCCGTACCGCCAGACCAACGCGCTCGCCGCCCGGAACCGCAGCAGTGACGGGATCGCGGTGATCTCGGTCTCCGTGAGTCCCACGACCTCGTCGTACCCACGCAGGAACGTGGTGGCGCGTTCGACGTCGTCGGTGTCGAGGCAGCCCGTCTGGGTCAGCGCGCCGGTGGCGTCCTTGACCCGCAGGTCGATGCCGACGAGCTCGAAGTCGAGCAGGGCCGCGACCTCGCCCCCGCGCATGATCACGTTGGACAGGCCCATGTCCTGGTGGATCACCTGCACCGGCACCTCGTCGCGCAATGCGGCACAGGCGGCGTCGATCGCCGGCAGCTCGGCGAGCAGCTCGTCGTATCCCTCGCCTGCCAGCTCGCGGCACATCGTCGCGAGGTCACCGGCGCCCGGGTGGGTCGCCGCGAGGTCGCGCCGCCAGTCGTAAGGCACCAGCGTGTCCGGCGTTGCGGCAAGCGCCACGTCGAGGTGCCCGAGCGCCGTGCCGATGCGCGTGAGCGCGTCCGGCACCGGCTCCGGCCGGACGCCCTCGATCCAGGCGAACACCGCCGCAGGCCCGTACGGCGTGGTGACCCAGGTACGCCCGTCGTCGGTCGGCACCGGCGTCGGCACCGCGAACGGCAGCTGCCGGTCCGCCAGGAACGCGAGCATCGCGTGCTCCCCGGCCACCCGGTCCTCGTCGAGGTTCTGGTACAGCCGGACGACGACCCTGCGGTCGCGCAGGTCGACCACCCGTACCCAGTTGTTCGTCCCCCGCTCCGGCGCCGCGACGTGCACAGGGTCACCGAACTGCCACGCGCTGAGCACGACGGCGAGGTCGGGTTGGACGTTTCTCATCGACCGACAACCTAACGGCCGGCCGCGACGTGAGAACGTGGTGAGCATGGCATCTCGAGGGCGGTACGGCGACGGTCCCGGGGACCCGCGGCGACGCGACCCGGAGCCGACGAGGATGATGCCCGGCCAGCAGCGCCGAGCCTCCCAGCCGCACGCCGACCCGGACGACGGCGCCTACTACTCGCGTACCTACCATTCCTCCCGGCTGCGGCGCCCGGGAGACCGTCGTGGCGAGCGCCAAGGCGGCGGCCGCCCTCCGAAGCGCCCGCGCGACCGCAGGCCCCGCCGCGGGCGCACCGCTCGCATCGTCATCGGCGTGCTGCTCCTGGTCGTGGTGATCGTCGCCCTCCCGTACGCGATCGTCCTCGGCGTGACGTACGGCAAGCTGAACCGCATCGACGTGCTCCAGGACTACGCCGGGCGGCCGGCGAAGACGCCCGGCCAGGACTGGCTGCTCGTCGGTTCGGACAGCCGCGAGGGCCTCAGCAAGAAGGAACAGCGCGAGCTGCACACCGGCCACACCGCCGGTCGCCGCGCCGACACGATGATGCTGCTCCACATCCCCCGGGGCGGCGGCAAGCCGACGCTGGTGAGCTTCCCGCGCGACTCGTACGTCCCGATCCCGGGCCGTGGCCGGATGAAGCTCAACGCCGCCTACGCCATCGGCGGGCCGAAACTCGCCGTGCGCACGATCGAGCAGGTCACCGAGATCAGGATCGACCACTACATGGAGGTCGGCTTCGCTGGCTTCGCGGGCGCCGTCGACGCTGCCGGCGGGGTCGACATCTGCGTCAAGCGGACGATGAAGGACCCGAAGCAGCACATCACGTTCAAGAAGGGCTGCCAGACCATGGACGGCAAGACCGGACTCGCCTACGTCCGGTCGCGCTACGACGACCCCCGCGGTGACTTCGGCCGGGTCGAGCGGCAACGCGAGTTCCTCGGTGCCCTCTTCTCGGAGGCGGCGTCACCGGCCACGCTGCTCAACCCGGTCCGGGCCGGCAGGATCGCGTTCGCGAGCGCCGAGGGCCTCACCGTCGACAAGAGCGACGGCCTCATCGACCTCTTCTCGCTCGCCAGGGCGATGCGCAAGGCCTCCAGTGGTGGCGTCAAGACCCTGACCGTGCCCGTCGCCGGCACGGAGTCCGTGGCCGGGCAGGGCAGCGTGGTGCGCTGGGACCGACCGAAGGCGCGCAAGCTCTTCTCCCAGCTCCGCAACGACCAGCGCGTCACGGTCAAGGGCTGACGCCGCCGAGGTGCTTGGTCGCCTCCCGGACCGACAGCGGCGCCATGGCGTCACGGTGCCGCTCGACGTACGCGCGCGCCCACGCGGGATCGGTCTTCGCGTACTCCCGCAGCGCCCATCCGATGCCCTTGCGCACGAAGAAGTCCCGGTGGTCGAGGTTGGCCCGCACGCAGTGGTCGAGCAGCGCGAGGTCGGTGGCGTGCTTCGCCTTGATCTGCGCGATGATCGCGGTGCGCCGCCGCCAGAGGTCGTCGTCGCGCGCCCACGCGCGCAGCACTGGCGTGACCTCCGCGGGGTGCGCGAGCAGGATCGGACCGACCCGGCGGATCGCGACCTCGTCGACGAAGTCCCACCAGGCGCCGCTGACCACGAGGTGCTCGTACAGCGCCATCGCGTCCGGATCCTGGTACCCCGCGTACGCACGGTCGCCGGTCAGCGCGATGCCCGCGTAACGCTCCTCCCGGTACGCCGCGTCGTCCCACAGTCCGCGGACGGCGCTCTCCCAGGCCGGCCGGTCGGGCAGCGGGTGTGCCGGGAACACCTCCCGGCACAGAGCGCGCACACCCGGTGACGGTACGCCGCGGTACGGCATGGTCGACTTCATGTACGCCTGCATCTGCGGCGCCCTGGCCGGGTCCGCCCGGTCGGCCAGGCCCCGCCTGACCGCGGCGATCAGCGCACGCGCTGGTGTCGTCGGTCCGGCCATGCGCTGAACGCTATGTGCGAGGCCTGACAGGGCCCTGTTCGGGCCGTGTACGAGGGACGACCTGGGCCTTTTCAACGTTGTCGGCGCTTCGCTAGCCTGCTGGTGTGGCGATGATTCGCCACCGGTCACGAGGCCGGTCGGAACTTCCGGCGAAAGTTCCTGTCGTTCTTCGTGGTCAGGCCCGGGCTTTCCTGGTGTCGTTGACGCCAGGTCGGGTGGAGGCGCCGAGCCGGTCGAAATTTGCCGGGGAGATCCGGGAACCAGACCGCTCGGTCCGCAGTCTGAGTCGGCGATTGCAGGGGGAACCCGGAAGGGGCCTCCACAGGGCGGGAACCCTGGAAGCCATGAGGAGGCAGAGCACGATGGGCATGATGTCGGTTGAGGCAAGCGGCGTCGGTATCGGTGGCCAGAAGACGTTCGTCACCGCAGCGGACGTCCAGCAGCAGGTCAAGGGAATCGTCGCGACCTACGAGGCCACCGGTGGGAACTGGTCGGGCAACTCGCACGCGGCGTTCTCGCGGGCGATGTCCGCACTCGTCGAGCACGGCGGGCAGCTCGGGGTCAACCACGGCAGGATCTCCGAGGGCCTCGGGATGACGCAGAAGCACACCAACACGGCGGACGACACGAGCCAGTCCGAGATGTCGAGCGTGGAGTCGGGCGCCAGCAGCATCAACACCCAGATCAACATCGGCACCTGACGAACGGGGACACGACGCCATCATGGACATGATCAAGTTCAACTCGGCCACCATCTCGACCGCCGAGGAGGAGATGTTCCGCGCGCTGAACAAGCTGAGCGAGACCTGCTCCAACCAGCAGGGCAACGACGGTCAGATGTTCGGCCTCTGGCAGGGCGACCAGGGTGTGCCCGCGGCTCTGCACACCACCAAGCAGCAGAACTCGGCGTTCGAAGCGGTGAACAAGTCCGTCGGCGACTGCAAGAACGCCCTCGGCACCACCGGCACCAACGTCAACACGATGTTCAGCCAGGTCAACGGCCTCTGGGGCGCCTAGTACTACCCTCGGGCCGATGACGCCGAACGAGAACCAACCGCACGACCCCACCGGGCAACAGCCGGTGGGGTCGTCGGCGTATGTGGGAGGCCGCCCGTCCCGCGGCACCAGGCCCACCCAGCAGAGCGCGGACGCGGCCGCGGTCGAGGGCGAGGCCCTGCGCCGCCGGCAGCTGCGGGCCGCCCTGTGTCACGGCACCGACAGGTCGTGGCGGGACAAGAACCGCGCCTGGCCGGCCTTCGTCGTCGGCGTGCTGGTCGCACTGGTGATCTGCGCGGGACTCGGGGTGCAGGGCGCCTTCCACAAGCAGCAGCGCCTCGACCGCGAGGAGAAGCAGAAGCAGGAGCAGAAGCAACAGGTGCGCACGGTCACCGCGTCACCCGGCGCCACGTCCACCGGTGGGAAGAAGAACGGCAGGTCCATCCAGCCGACGGCGACCGGTACCCGCGCGACGAAGACCGACGGCAAGGCAACGAGGCCGGCCGAACCGAACGGCTGACCGCCTCCTACTCCGCCGGCAGCCGCTCCCCGGCCTTGGCCACCTGCACCTGGACCGGCGGATGCGTGCGGCGCGCCCAGACCGCCCGCCCGACGGGCAGCTTCTGCGGCCGGACGCCGCAGACGAGCGGCCCCTCCATCCGGTCGCCGCTGAACATCAGGCCGGGTGTGCTCAGGTCGGTCATCCGCTGCAGGAACGGGTCGTAGATCGCCCGGCCCGCGCCGCCCATCCGGCGGGAGACCAGCAGGTGGAATCCGATGTCACGGCCCTGGGCCATGTACTCGGAGATGTGCAGGAGCGGGTTGTTGCCCGACGTGGCGACGAGGTCGTAGTCGTCGACGACCATGAACACGTCGAGGCCCTTCCACCAGCTGCGCTCGCGGAGCTGCTGCGAGGTGAGGTCGGCGGGCGGCAGGCGCTTGGCCAGGCTGCCGGCGAGCTCGCGGCAGACCTTCTCGGTCGCCGGTCCCGACGTGCAGTAGGCGACCTGGAACTCCTTCGGCACCACGTCGAGCAGCGAGCGGCGGTAGTCGACCATCACGAAGCCGATGTCGGTCTTCTGCTTGCCGACGAGCAGCTGCCGGATCAGCACCTCGAGTGCGTTGGTCTTACCCATCTCGGTGTCGCCGAAGACGAGCAGGTGCGGGTCGGCGCCCTGCAGGTCGACGAATGCGGGGCCGAGCGCCTTGTCCTCGATGCCGACCGCGACCGCGGGCGGGTAGGCGTCGCCCGGTGGTAGGTCCTTCAGCGGCACCTCGTGGGGCAGGACGCGGATGGGGGGTGCGCCGGTCTCGGGGTAGCGGCGGGTGACGAGCTGCACCGCCGCGCGCTGGCCGTCGGCCAGGTCGGCCTCGTCGGCGACGCCGTCAACCCGCGGCAGCGCACCTTGGAACAGCAGCTTGTCCTGCATGACGCCCTTGCCGGGGGTCTCCACGGTGACGTTCTTGGTCAGCTCGCGGTCGATGGTCGCGTCGTAGGCCTCGTTCATCCGCATCTCGACGCGTCCGGAGATCGCGTTCTGGACGTTCGGCCGGACGTTGTGCAGGGTGATGGCCGTGATCACGAGGTGCACGCCGTACGCGAGTCCGCGGCCGGCGATCTCGGCGATGTCCTGGTCGATCTCCTCGAGCTCCTCCTTGAACGCGCCCCAGCCGTCGATGACGAACACGACGTCGCCGAGGAGGTCGTCGTCGAACCGGTTGCCCTGGGCGCGCCAGCGGCGCCAGCTGACGGCGGAGTCGAGGCCGGCCTTGCGGAACGCCTCCTCGCGGCGGTCGATGAGACCGATCATCTCGTTGATCATCCGGCGCACACGGGGGATGTCGATGCGAGCCGCGACGGTGCCCACGTGGGGGAGGTCCTCGAGCGCGCTGTATCCGCCGCCGCCGAAGTCGGCGACGTAGAACGCGATCCCGTCGGGTGGGTGCAGGAAGGACGCGCTCAGGATCATCGTGCGCACCAGCATCGACTTGCCGGACTGGGGCGCACCGACGATGAGCATGTGCCCCTGGCCGCCCGCGAAGTCGATGACGAACGGCCGCTGTCGCTGCGCGCGCGGTTCGTCGATGAGGCCGAGGACGGCCCCGGCCACGAACGGGCGGGGTGCGCCCTGCTTCAGCAGCGGCCCGAGGAGGGGGTCGAGGGTGAGCTTGGCCGGCATCGGGTCGAGCCAGACCTTGTGCACCGACAGCCGGCTGCTCGCCAGCCGGTCGACGATGACGTCGAGAACCGTGGGGTCGCTGACGTTGCCGGTCTCGTCCTTCTCCTGCGGCGCGGCCTGCTTGCCGAGCGCCTCGAGTCGGCGCTGGGCGAGGAGGCCGATGCCGTTGACCGAGGTGTACGGGACCAGCGGCGGCGAGATCGCCGTGGCGGCGGTGAGGTCGGTGACCGGCTCGTACGTGCCGGAGACGTACGCGGCCTTGAACCGCTCGTAGACGGTGGTGTCGACCTGCAGGTAGCCGGAGCCGGGCTCCGGCGGCAGGTGGTACGCGTCGGGGGTGCCGATGGCCTCGCGGCTCTCGGACTCGGAGAAGGTGCGGAGCCCGATGCGGTACGAGAGGTGGCTCTCCAGGCCGCGGATCTTGCCGGTCTCGAGACGCTGGGTGGCCAGCAGGAGGTTCATGCCGATGCTGCGGCCGATGCGGCCGATCGCGACGAACAGCTCGGCGAAGTCGGGCTTGGCGGTCAGCAGCTCGCTGAACTCGTCGATGATGACGAGCAGGTAGGGCAGCGGCGGCATGTCCGGGTGCTGCTCGCGGGCGCGGTGGTACGTCGCGACGTTGGGCAGGTTGCCGGCCTGCTTGAGCAGCTCCTGCCGGCGCATCATCTCGCCGTAGAGCGCGTCACGCATACGGTCGACGAGCGCGAGGTCGTCCTGCAGGTTGGTGATCATGCCCGCGAGGTGCGGCAGGTTCGACGTGCCCGCGAAGGTCGCGCCGCCCTTGTAGTCGACGAGCACCATCGAGAGCAGCTCGGGGTGATGCTTGATGGCGAGCGAGCTCACCAGGGTGCGGAGGAACTCGCTCTTGCCCGAGCCGGTAGCGCCGACGACGAGTCCGTGCGGCCCCATGCCGCCGGCGGCCGACTCCTTGAGGTCGAGGACGAGGGGGCGTCCCGTGCCGGTGAGTCCGATGGACACCCGCAGCAGGTCGCGGGGCTGCAGGTGGGTCCAGACGGAGAACGGGTCGATCGTGCCGACGTCGGTGACGCCGAGCACGTCGGGCAGCTTGACCTCGCTGCCGAGGACCGACTCGGGCGCGTCGTCGGCGGCGAGCCGGAGCGGGGACAGCCGCCTGGCGAGTGCGGTGGCCAGGCCGATGCTCGGCTCGTCCGGCGCGAAGACGGTGGTGGAGCCGTCGCGACGCTGGAGGAAGCCTGGGCCGTGCGAGGGGACCACGGCCCGCAGATCGACGTGGCCCGGCTCGGCGCGCTGGTCGTTGACGAGCTGGACGACGTGGATGCCGAGCTCGTGCAGCGGGACGGTGGCGTCGGGTGTCTGGAGGCCGTTGTGACTCGGCACGTGCTCGCCGTCGACGACGAGCAGGAGGTGCGTGCGCACGCTGCGCTTGCCGCGGCTGAGCCGGTGCTCTTCCACGCGTCGTTCGATGTCCGCCTCGAGCATGACGTTCATGTCCTGCACGGTGGCCGCGACGAGCCGGCCGGGCAGCAGGCCGTCGTCGATCTGCGGGCTCTGCACGTGCGGCAGCCACTTGGCGAAGTTCCACGTGGCCTCGGTGCGCTGCGAGCGGACGATGGCGATGCGGAGGTTGTCGGGCGCGTGGAACGCCGCGGCCTGGCAGAGCAGCGTGCGCAGCAGCGCGCGTCCGCGGTTCCACTCGCCGATCACGCTGATGACACCGAGGTCGGCGACGTCGAGCGTGATCGCCTGATGCTCGAGCGACGTGCGGCGTTCGACCAACTGCCGTGCCGCGGCCAGCGACACGGGCTCGAGGACCTGCATCGGGTTGTCGTCGTCGGCGAACTTCACCCGCAGCGCGAGCGGCACGTTGCCGGACCCGGCGCGGGTGGAGAGGAAGTCCTCGTCGTCGAGCCGGCGTTCCCAGCGCCGTGACTCGTCGCCGACGAGGTCGACGAGGCGCTCGGGCTGCGGCTGGGTCCAGTCACCGCGCTCGCGCTGTGCCGACACCGACGACCTGAGCCGCTGGCGTACGCCGTCGATGTAGTCGAGGTACTGCTCGCGCTCCATGCGCAGCTTCTTCTTCGGGCCCGAGCGCTGTGCCCAGAACATGAGGCCGCCCATGGTGATGGCCGCCATGAAGACGAGCAGTCCGATCGCGACGAACAGCGGCCGGTGCAGGTTGGTGAAGACCACCAGCAGGGAGCCCGTCCCGCCCATGACGGGCATGCCGATCATGGCGAGCTGCTGCCCCGGCGGTGTCGGGTTCTCGACCTTCGGCGGTGAGATCAGCTCGATCTGGTCGGCCTCGACGTGGGGGAGCGGCATGCGCGCCGGCCGATGGATGACGCTGACACCCATGCGTCGTCCTTACCAGTAGGGTCCGTTCCGAAAGCGACGCTCTAGAGTATCCACGGGCGGGACGTCCCGCGGGGCGGCGCGGCAGAGGAGGGGACGGTCCGGCGGATGGCTCTCGGCTTCAGCACGGTCAGCGTCGTCACGGCCGAACGCCGTGTCGACCTGGCACTCCCGAGCGGAGTGCCCGTGGGCGAATGGTTCCCCGAGCTCCTTCGCCTGTGCGACGCGCGAAAACAGGGACAGGGCGCCGACTGGGTGCTGGGTCCCGTAGGCGGACCGACGATCGGGTTCGACACCACCCTCGAGGCGTCCGGCATCAGCGACGGCCAGGTGCTGCAGCTGCGGCCGGCCGAGAGCGACGGCATCGTCGCGTACGTCGACGACTTCGTCGACACGGTCGCCGACCGGGTGGACGACAAGACCGATCGCTGGACCAAGAACACGTCGGCGTCGTTCACCACGCTCGTTGCATCGGCCGGGCTGCTGCTGATGCTGTACACCACCTTCAGCCGTGGCGGCGCGGGCGTGCTCTCGTTGTTCTTCGACCTCGTCGTGTCCGTCGCCCTCGCCCTCGCCGCCGCGATGTGGGCGCGACGCGAGCACGTCTTCGGTGCCGGCGTGCTCGCCGTCACCGCGCTGGTGTGGTGGACCGCCACCGGTGTCCTGCTCGGTGGCTATCTCGGCGGAGACATGTTCGGTGTCGCCCTGGGTGCCGTCGGGTTCGCGATCGGCGGCGGTGTCCTCCGGGTCTCGGCCGAGCGCCTCGCCGGTCCCGCGGCGTTCGCCTGGTCGGTCAGCGCGCTGCTCGCCGTCTCCGCCGTCGCCGTGCTGCTCGGCGTCCCGCTCGTCGCCGTGCTCTGCGCGCTCGTCGTGCTGTGCGTGCTCGTCCTCGGCATCCTGCCGCTGACGGCGCTCGGCGCCGGCGGGCTCGCCGCGATGGACTACCGGATCAGGGCCGGGCAACGGCTCGCCAGCTCGGCGATCGAGCGCGCGGTGTGGCGCGCGTCGGGGATCCTCGGCTGGACGCTGACGGGCGTCGGGCTCGTCGCGACCGGCGTCGCCGGCTACGTCGCCCTCAACGGCGACACCTGGCCGCGGGTGCTGGCCGGGCTCGCGGGCGTGGCGCTGCTGCTGCGGTCGCGGGCGTACACCCGGCGGGCGCACGCCGTCCCGGTACGCCTCGCGGGCTCCGCCGTCGTCGCCGCGATGTTCGCGCGCCTGGTGCTCGACCGCGAGCCGGGCGAGGTGCTCCTCGTGGTCCTGCTCACCGCCGCGCTCATCGGGCTGTCCCTGCTCAGCGTGGTTTCGGTCAACGACGTGTTGTCCGCCCGCCTGCGGCTGCTCGGTAACTACGCTGAGATAGCCATCGTCATACTGTTGGTGCCGGTTCTCATGCAGATCTTCGGCCTGTTCGCCTGGATCAAGGATCTCGTCGGCACCTAGAAGAGATAGGGACGGGGGGAAGCATCGTGGAGCAGAGCGGACCGGACGAGTCCGGTGCCGCGCCCGGTGCTGCCCAGGTGTCTCCCGACGTCGCCGAGGAGCTGCGGCGGATGGGCCTCGATCCGGCGGCGATGGGGGTGCCCACGGGACCCCCATCGCCGCAGGCTTCCGCCCAGCGGCCACCACCCGGTCAGCGGCAGCCGCCGCCCGGTGGCCGGCCGCCACCGGGCCGGCAGGTCCATCCGCACAACCAGAGCCCGGGCGGAGGTCAGCCCCCGCGCGCGCCGGGACAGGTCGGCCCGGGCGTCAACTCGCAGAAGTTCCCCGAGCAGCAGGGCAGCTCCCACACCCAGGTCCCGCAGCCGAGCAGCTGGGCCACCACGTCGGCCACGGGCGGTGCCGGCGGACCGGCCTCGGTCGCCGGCGCGATGCCGCAGTCCGTGCGCCGAGGCGGCCGCACCGGCCTGCGCGGACTCGGGAACGTCAACAGCGCGGGGCGCGCGATGGCCCAGGCCGCCGTCATCGAACGCGCCTCCGCCCGGCTGCGCGGCGCCCGCCGCGTGGCGTTCCTCAGCTTCAAGGGCGGCGTCGGCAAGACGACGGTCACGGCCCTCGCCGGACTGGCGCTGAGCAGCGTGCGTCGCGGCGGGGTGGCCGCGCTCGACGCCGACCCGGACCGCGGCACGCTGGTCCGCCGGCTCGACTCGGTGCAGCCGCCGTCGATCCGCGACTTCCTGTGGCGCGTGTACCAGAGCCCGCAGTCTGATCCGCGCCTGCTCGCCCACGCGACGCCCAGTGGGTTGCTCGTCCTCGACTCGGCACGGTCGCCGATCCTCGTCGACGCCCCCACACCCAAGGAGCTGTGGTGGGCGGTACGCACGCTCGAACGCACGTGCCCCGTCATCCTGCTCGACTGCGGCACCGCGCTCACCCACCCCGTCACCGCGACCATGCTGAAGTCGGTCGACGCCGTGGTCGTGGTGACGACGCCCTCCGACGACGCGGTCGCCGCATGCTTCTCGACGCTGGGCTGGCTCGAACGCAACGGCTACGAGCAGCTGGCGAAGGAGGCCGCCGTTGCCATCACCGACGTCCGCAAGTCGCGGTTCGACCGGCGCCTCCACGCCGACGTCCGGCGGGAGCTCGGTCAGCGCGTGCAGACGGTGCTCGGGTTCGGCTTCGACGCCGGCCTCGTCCGTGGCGGCGTCATCGAGCTCGACCGGCTGTCGGTCACGACCCGGGAGGCCGCGCTCGAGGCGGCCGCCTGGGTCGTCAGCGGCCACGCCCGCTGAGACATCGAGCTGCCCCGCCAGGTCACGGGGGACGGCCTGGCGGGGCAGTGGTTCGAGGATAGTCGCGGGGTGGCCGGAGTGGGTCATGATTCCGTAACCAAAGTCATCGAATTCCGGCTTCGGTTACCGCGCCAGCGGCAATGGTCTTGTGGCGAGGTCGCGCTGTGTCCAGGGTCGGTAACCGTGCGACGAGGCACGGGGGTCGGAGAAGGGGCAGCTACCGGATGACGCCTGAGGAGCCGATCCCCGGCGATCGGCACGACCCCGTGCGCGCGTACGAGACCGGCCGCACGACCGCCTACGCCGCGCGAGGCGACCAGCGGTTCTCGTACTGCCTGTACGTACCCGAGCAGCGGCCGCAGGGACGCCGTCCGCGTCTCGTGGTGCTGGTCCACGGCACCGAGCGCGGCAACGTCAGGTACCGCGACGCGTTCGCCGAGTTCGGCGAGCGGCACGGCTGCGTGATCCTGGCGCCGCTGTTCCCCGCCGGCATCGACGAGCCCCGCGAGCTGCACAACTACAAGTTCATCGAGTACCGCGGCATCAGGTACGACCAGGTCCTGCTCGACATGGTCGACGAGGTCGCCGAGCGGTACGACGTCGACGCCGACCGCTTCCTGCTGCACGGGTTCTCCGGCGGCGGGCAGTTCACCCACCGCTTCCTCTACCTGCACCCGGACCGGCTCGCCTGCGCGTCGATCGGCGCACCGGGACGGATCACCCGGCTCGACGACGGCCAGCCGTGGTGGCTGGGCACGCAGGGATTCGGGGAGCGGTTCGGCCGGGAGCCCGACATCGAGACGATGCGCACGGTCGCGGTGCAGATGGTCGTCGGCGACCGCGACGTCGAGGGCTGGGAGATCAACAACCCCGGGCACTCGAACTGGATGGACGGCGCCGAGAAGGCGGGCGCGACGAGGGTCGAGCGGTTGCGGACGCTCCGCGAGAACTACCTCGAGAACGGCATCGGGGTGCGCTTCGACCTCGTGCCCGGCGTGGCCCACGAGGGGCAGCAGGTCCTGCCGGTGGTGCGGGACTTCTTCCGGATGGTCCTCCTCGACCCGCGCGCGACCTGTGGGAGGTGACGGCGTGCGAGACCGGCAGAGCGCAGGAGCTGAGGAGCGAATCGCAGGTAGGGGTCGCGGTGATGGCTTGACCTCGGCGGACGTAGTCGCGACACCTGCCGGAGGTGAGCGACGAAGCGGGCGCGGGCAAGCACAGGCAATCCCGGCGCCGAGCAGGCGTTCCGTGCTCCGCGGCGGAGTCGCCGCGGCGTTCGCGCTCGGGGGCATCGCGACGGCGGGGGCCTGCGCGCCGCCCGAGGGGGCGGTCGGACCGCCTGCGCGCAAGGAGCCGCGTCCGGGCTACTACCCCGCCGACTACGACCGGATCGTCGAGGCGTCCAAGAAGGAACGCGAGCTGACGATCTACTCGAACATGGACTCCTACAACTGGCAGCCGGTCATCGAGGGCTTCCAGCGCCACTACCCGTGGATCGAGAAGATCAGCTCGACCAACCTCGGCAGCGGCGAGGTCTTCCAGCGCTACTACGCCGAGTCCTCGCGCGGGAACACCAGGACGAGCCTGATGGTGAGCGGCGCTCCGCAGAACTGGAGCGACATGTCGCGCGACAAGCGGGTGGCCGACTACCGGTCGCCCGAGCTGTCCCGGCTCCCCGACTTCGGCCGGCCGCTGAGGGGCGTGTACACCTTCTCGGCCGACGTGATCGTGCTGGCGTACAACAAGATCCTGATGGAGGCGAGCGAGCGGCCGAGCAGCCTGGCCGAGATCGTCGAGCTGACCGAGCGGGAGCCCGACAGGTTCCGGCACATGATCACCACGTACACGACCAACGCCAGCTTCGGCCTCGCGATCCACCGGGCCTACAACCTCTGGCTGCAGCGGGGCGGCAAGGACCCGTGGGAGACGTACGACGCCCTGCTGCCGTTCACCCGCGCCGAGGAGTCGTCGGGCCCGATGCTCGACAAGATCGCCTCTGGCGAGTACCTGCTCGGCTACTTCATGTCGAGCACCATCGTGTTCCCGCAGCAGGTGCAGGTCGGCAAGGCCGTGGGGTGGAGCTACATCAGGGACGCCTCGCCGCTGTTCCTGCGCGGCATGGGCGTGCCGGCACGGTGCCCGCACCCGAACACCGGCCGGCTGATGCTCGACTACATCCTCTCCCACGAGGGGCAGGTCAACGTCGGACGCGGCGGCTTCACCCCGTACCGGGAGGACGTGACCACGAAGGAGACACCGCACACGTACACGAGCATCACCGAGGAGGTCGGCGCGGACAACATCGTGCTCATCGGCTACGACCAGGGCACGGAGAAGGAGCAGGAGGCCTTCAGCGAGGAATGGGTGAAGAGACTTGGCTAGCCAGCAGGTGATGTCCTCACCCGGCGACTCGGTCGCCCCGCCGCGCTACCGGCGCCTGCTCGGTCGCACGCGCGAGACCTGGATCCAGTATGCGACGCTGGTCGTCGTCCTGCTCCTGGTGCTCGCGCCGCTCGTGCCGACGCTCATCCAGTCTTTCCTCAGCGAGGCGATCTTCGCCGACGACAAGGCGTTCACCGCGGGCAACTACGGGCGCATGTTCACCGAGGCCGACTTCGGGCAGGTGATCGTGAACAGCCTCCAGCTCGCGGCCCTCACCACGGTCATCGCGATGGTGCTGTCCGTCGCGCTCGCCGTCGTGCTCATCAGGATCCGCATCCCCGGCGGGGGCGTGATGAGCAACATGCTGCTGTGGCCGATCTACATCTCGCCACTCGTGCTGGCGTTCGGCTTCATCATCATCTACGGTCCCGCGGGCTACGTCAGCAAGGCCGTCAGCCTCGTCACCGGCGAGGTGCCGTGGAACCTCTACACGATTCCCGGTATGGCCGTCACCTCGGCGGTCGCGTACATCCCGCTCGGCTACCTGTACTGCTCCAACGCCCTGCGTATCGCCGACACCTCGCTGGAGAACGCCGCGCGCACGTGCGGCGCCCGCCCGTGGCGCGTCATCTGGTCGGTGATCCTGCCGATGCTGCGGCCGCCGATCATGTACGCGTCGCTGCTCATCTTCACCGCGGCGCTGGAGGAGCTGAGCATCCCGCTGCTCTACGGCAGCCCGGTCGGCATCGACACGTTCGCGAGCTTCATCTTCACCCGCGGCCTCACCCAGGCGAACCCCGACTATGGCATCCTCGGGGCGTCGTCGATCTTCGTGCTGCTCATCCTCGGTGTGCTGGTGACCATCCAGGCGCTCGTACTGCGCAACAGCCGGCGGTTCGTCTCCGTGCGGGGCAAGGCCTCGCGCGAGCACCGGTTCGAGGTCGGCCGGGGGCGCTGGGTGGCGTTCGCGCTCGTCGTGCTCTACCTGGTGCTCGGCCCGCTGCTCCCGCTGTTCGGGCTCGTCGCCCGCGCGTTCACCCAGGTACTCTCGCCGCTGGTGTCGCCGTTCGAGGTGTTGTCGCTCGGCAACTTCCAGGTGATCTTCGGCTACCGGCAGTACGTCGGCGCGATCGGCAACAGCCTCTTCATCGCCCTCGTCGGGGCGATCCTGACCACGCTGCTGATGGCGGTCGCGGTGCTCGTCGCGCGGCGCTCGAACTTTCGGTTCGCCCGCCCCGTCGAGGTGACGGCGCTCGCGCCGCAGGCACTCCCCGGCACGATCCTCGGTCTCGGGTTCTTCTGGGCGTTCCTGTTCATCGCGCCGATCAGCTGGGTGCAGGGCACGGTCCTCGCCCTGATCATCGCGTTCAGCGTCCGCGCGTTCCCCCAGGCGTTCGGGGCCATCGCGCCGATGGTCATGCAGATCAGCGAGGAGCTCGACCAGGCCGCCCGCTCGGTCGGGGCCGACTGGTGGCGCACCTTCAGCCGCATCCTGCTCCGGCTGGTCACGCCCGCCCTGCTGTCGAGCTTCGTCCTGCTCTTCGTACAGATGTTCAAGGAGTTCTCGCCCGCGGTGTTCCTGG
Source organism: Streptosporangiales bacterium (assembly GCA_009379955.1). Lineage (NCBI taxonomy): Bacteria > Bacillati > Actinomycetota > Actinomycetes > Streptosporangiales > Streptosporangiales bacterium. The sequence goes on from WHST01000004.1 coordinate 50,759, forward strand.
GCAGCGCGGACAGCGAGATCATCGGCACCACGGCCCTGACCCTGTGGCAGAACGGCAACACCGGTGCGGTCGCCGCACTGTCCTGCATCCAGATCGCGATCATCGCGATCGTCGTCTTCGTCGCCGGCAAAGTCCTGAAGGTGCGGTCCCATGCCTGAGCTCACCGTCAAGAACCTCGCCAAGCGGTTCGCCGCGACCAAGGCACTCGACGACATCACGTTCACGGTGAAGGACGGCGAGTTCTTCACGTTGCTCGGACCCAGCGGGTGCGGCAAGTCGACGACGCTGATGAGCATCGCCGGCCTCGAGCGCCCGGACGCCGGGTCGATCGCCGCCGGCGACACCGTGTTCGTCGACACCGAGAAGAACACCAACCTGCCGCCGGAGGAGCGCAACCTCGGCATGGTGTTCCAGTCGTACGCGCTCTGGCCGCACATGACCGTCGCGGCCAACCTCGAGATGCCGCTCAAGCTGCGGAAGATCCCGAAGGCCGAGCGCGACCGGCTGATCAAGGACGCCCTCGTCCAGGTGGGCCTCGACGGGTACGCCGACCGCTACCCGCACCAGATGTCCGGTGGCCAGCAGCAGCGTGTCGCGCTCGCCCGCGCGATCGTGTACTCGCCGACCGTCCTGCTGCTCGACGAGCCGCTGTCGAACCTCGACGCCAAGCTCAGGGAGCGGGCGCGCACCTGGCTCAAGGACCTCCAGCAGAAGGTGGGCATCACCACCGTCTACGTCACCCACGACCAGGTGGAGGCACTGACGCTGAGCGACCGGATCGCCGTGATGAGCGAGGGCGAGATGCTGCAGGTCGGCACGCCCGAGGACATCTACGAGTGGCCGAGCAGCCCCGAGGTCGCCGATTTCGTCGGGCGCTGCAACTTCTTCCCCGCCACCGTGGTCCGATCCGCCGACGGGCACGTCGACGTCCGCATGGGGTCGGGTGATGCGACGCTTCGCGTATCCTCGGACCAGAGTTTCGACGCCGATGCCGCCGTCACCCTCGGGATGCGTGCCGAGCGGCTGCGCGTGCGTCCGGCCGGCGAGACCGTCCCCGACGGCGCCAACGTCCTGCCGGTACGGCTGGTCAAGAGGTCGTTCGCCGGCAGCCGGTACGAGTACGAGGTCACGTTCGGCGACCGGCGCGTGGTGGTGGAGACCGACGACGCGGTGGACGGCGACGAGCTGTTGCTCGACGTCCCCTCGACCGGTGTCTACGTCTTCGCCGGCACGTTCACCGGATCCGGTGCGGCGAGGACCCAGGACGAGGACGGTGAATGACGGCGACCACATTGCCGCTGGACGGTGTACGGGTTCTCGACCTGAGCCGGCTTGTCGCGGGGAACCAGCTCAGCATGCTGCTCGGCGACTTCGGCGCCGACGTCGTCAAGGTGGAGCAACCCGGGAAGGGTGACTCGCTGCGGGCCTGGCGGGTGGCCGGCCAGGAGGTGCACTGGAAGGTCTACGGGCGCAACAAGCGCAGCATCACGCTCGACCTCAAGCACCCGCGGCTGCGTGAGCTGCTGCTGCGCCTCGTCGACGACGCGCAGGTCTTCGTCGAGAGCTTCAAGCCGGGCACGCTCGAGCGGCTCGACCTGGCGCCGGCCGAGCTGTTGGCGCGCAACCCGCGCCTGGTCGTCGTCCGGGTCTCCGGGTGGGGGCAGTCGGGGTCGATGTTCGAACGTCCCGGGTTCGGCACCCTCGTCGAGGCGATGAGCGGTCTCGCGGCGATGAACGGGTTCGAGGACCGCGAACCGGTGCTCCCGCCGGGGGCGCTGGCCGACATGGTCGCCGGGACGTACGGCGCGTTCGCCGTGACGATGGCGTTGCGGCACGCGGAGGCGAGCGGCGCAGGACAGGTCATCGACCTGTCGCTGTTCGAGCCGCTGTTCTCGGTACTCGGCCCGATGGCCGCCGTGCACGCGCTCACCGGCGACGTACCGAAGCGCACGGGCAGCAGGTCGCGGACGTCGGCGCCGCGCAACGTGTACCCCAGCAGCGACGGCGGGTACGTCGCGCTGTCCGGCTCGACGCAGGTGATGACCGAGCGGCTGTTCCGCGCCATCGGTCGTCCCGATCTCGTCGACGACCCGAGGTTCGCCGACAACACCGCGCGGTTGGCGCACATCGAGGAGCTCGACGCCATCGTCGGCGGCTACTTCGCGCAGCACACGCTGGAGGACAACGTCGCGCACATGCACGAGGCCGGGGTCACCGTCGCGCCGGTGAGCACCATCGACCAGCTCGTCGACAGCGAGTTCTTCCGCACCCGCGGTGTGCTCGTCGACGGGCCCGACGCGTACGGACCCGATCCGGTGCCCATGCACGCGGTCGTCCCGCGGCTCGGCCTCACCCCCGGTGAGGTCAGGCTGCCGGCACCGCGACTCGGGCAGCACAACGAGGACATCCTCAGGCCGCTCGTCGACGAGGACGAGTGGAAGCGGATGGTGACGGAAGGTGTGATCGACGCGTGAGCCCAGGTGCGACTCCAACCCCGCCGGTGTGGCGGTCCCTGCTGTACGTCCCCGTCAACCAGCGACGCTTCGTCGACAAGGCGCACACGCGTGGCGCGGATGCGATCCAGCTCGACCTCGAGGACAGCATCGCCCCGGCCGAGAAGGACGAGGCGCGCACGAAGCTCCCCGACGCGGTCGACCGTGTGGCCGCGCACGGCATCGACGTCGTGGTGCGGATCAACCGCCCGTGGCGGATCGCCGTACGCGACGTCGAGGTCGCCGTCCGTCCCGGCGTCCGCGCCCTCGCCCTGCCCAAGATCGCCTCGGCCGACCACGTCCGCATGCTCGACGAGATCGTGACCGAGGTCGAGGCGCAGGCGGGCATGGCCCCGGGCTCGGTCGGCTTCATCGCGATGGTCGAGACGGCCGACGCGCTCTTCAAGGTGCGGGAGATCGCGGGCGCGGGGCCACGGGTGTGGGCCCTGACGCTCGGCAGCGAGGACCTCGCCACGTCACTCGGCATCGAGCCGCATCCCGACCTGCTGTCCAGCCACAAGATGTCGCTCATCGCCGCCGCCCGCGCCGCCGGTGTCTGGCCGCTCGGACTCGTCGGCACGCTCGCGGACTTCAAGGACCTCGACGGGTTCCGCGCGATCGCGCGTCACTCCCGTCGGGCGGGCTGTGTCGGCGCGAGCGCGATCCATCCGGTCCAGGTGCCGATCCTCAACGAGGAGTTCAGCCCCGACCCGGAGGCAGTCGCCCGGGCGCGGCGCCTCGTCAGCGCGTACCAGGACGCTCATGCGCGCGGGGTGGGAGCGATCGAGTTCGAGGGCGGCATGATCGACGAGCCCCTCGCCGAGCGTGCCCGTGCCCTCATCCGCCTGCACGAGGCCGTCGCCGCGCGCGGCTAGGTCAGCCGGCCACCAGCGCCATGAACTGCGGGACCGTCAGCGCCTCGAACGCGTCCTGGTCGAGGCACTGGTCGACGATCCCGGTCGCGCGCCGCCGCGGGAACCGGGTGGCGACGTTGTCGCGGAACTTCCGTTCCAGCAGTGGGATGCCCTCGGCGCGGCGCACCCGGTGGCCGAGGGGGTACTCGACGGCGACGGTCCTGGTGGCCGAGCCGTCGGCGAAGACGACGCGGACGGCGTTCGCGATCGACCGCTTGTCGGGGTCGAGGTAGTCGCGCGTGTAGGCGGGGTTCTCGGTGACGGTCATCCGGTCACGGAGCGCGTCGATGCGCGGGTCGGCGGCGGCTGCGTCCTCGTAGTGGTCGGCGGTCACCGTGCCGTGCAGCAGCGCGGTCGCCACGATGTACTGCAGGCAGTGGTCGCGGTCGGCGGGATTGTGCAGCGGCCCGGTCTTGTCGATGATGCGGATCGCCGACTCGTGGGTGCGGATCTCCACCCGCTCGATCTCGGCCAGCCGCGGAGCGACCTCGGGGTGCAGGGTGACGGCCGCCTCGAGCGCGGTCTGCGCGTGGAACTCCGCGGGGTAGGAGATCTTGAACAGGACGTTCTCCATGACGTACGTGCCGAGCGGCCGCGCGAGGGTGAGCTCCGCACCGCCGAGGACGACGTCGTGGAAGCCCCAGGTGGGTGTCGTGAGCGCTGCCGGGTAGCCTATCTCGCCGGCGAGGACGAGCATCGCCAGCCGCACGCCGCGGCTGGTGGCGTCGCCCGCCGCCCACGACTTGCGCGGACCGGCGTTTGGCGCGTGCCGGTAGGCGCGCAGCGTGCCACCGTCGCAGAGTGCGTGCGAGACCGCGTCGGCGATCTGGTCGCGGTCGCCGCCGAGCAGCGAGGTGGCCACGGCGGCCGACGCGAGCCGTACGTAGAGCACGTGGTCGATGCCGCGCCGGTTGAGCGAGGTGTCGAGGGCCAGCACGCCCTGGATCTCGTGCGCTTTCACGGTCGCGGCGAGCACGTCGCGCATGGTCAGCGGCTGCCGGCCGCTCGCCAGGCGGGTGTGCGAGGCGTACGCGGCGGCGGCCAGGATCGCGCCCACGTTGTCCGACGGGTGGCCCCACTCGGCGGCCAGCCAGGTGTCGTTGTAGTCGAGCCAGCGGACCATCGTGCCGATGTCGAACGCCGCCTTGACGGGGTCGAGCACGTACGAGGTGCCGGGCACCGGGACGCCGCCGGGCACCACCGTGCCGGGGACGACGGGACCGATCAGCTTCGCGCACTCGGGATAGCGCAGGGCGAGGAACCCGCAACCGAGTGCGTCGACCAGGCTGGCGCGCGCGGTCCGCAGCGCGAGCCCGCCGCCGATGGTCGTGTCGGCGACGTAGTCGGCGACGGTCCGCAGCAAGGGATCGGGAGCGGGGCGGGTGACGGGGGCGTTCATCGGTGTCCAGCCTATGCTCCCGGGTGTGCCGATCATCGTGGTGCTCGAGGGGGCGGCAGACGATCGCTGCGTCGTCCGGCTGTCGCCGATCGCCGAGCTGTCTGCGGCGTTGCACGCGCTGAACGAGATCGACCACCATCCGCGCAGCCGTCAATGGGCGGACGCGGTCGCCGGCGCCGTCGACCGTGATCTCCTCGAACGCGCGGCCGCGTGGGCGCCGCTGTGGGGATCATTGCGGGCGCGCTTCCTGCTCCCGCTGGACGACCGCACCGATCGCACGCTCGACAAGGAGCTCGCCGACGTCGAGGCGCTGGGCGTCGCGCACCTCGTCGCCATGTGCGCCGAGGCCATCGTGGACCGCGACCGGACTCTCAGGTACGACCGGCTGAGCCGCGACGCGACGGTGGTGCGGCAGTTCCTCGACCGTGCGGCTCACCTCTCGCCCGAACGGCTCGCGCTCGCCAAGCGGCTGGTCGACGACCCGGTGTCCCTGCGCCACGACCTCGTCGCGTTCCTGCGCGCGTTCGCGTCGACCGGGTTCGAGCGCGAGTGGCGCTCGCTGGAGTCGGCGCTGCGCCAGGACGCACGACGGCGCTGCCACGACCTCGAGCGGCGCGGCCTGGGCGTCATCGCGGACCTGACGACCACGGCACACGAGCACGCGCGTCCGCGCCGGATCGTCTTCGACAAGCTGTACGACGGCACCGCCAAGGTCGCCGACCAGGTCTGCCTGCTCGTGCCGTCGGTCCACGTGCGCCCCCACGTGACCATCAAGCACAACGCCGGGCTGCCGATCGTCATCCAGTACGCCGTCGGCGGGACGGACGACGTCTCGTACGACGTGGTCAGGAAGCGGATGCTGACGCTCAGCGACCCGATCCGCATCCGGATGTGCCGGTGGATCCTGCGCGAACCGCACACCACGAGCGACCTCGCCCGCCGGATGGGGATGTCGGAACCGCAGGTCTCCCGGCACCTCAGGCGGCTGCGCGAAGCCGGGCTCGTCCGGACGAGGCGGGAGGGACGGCTGGTGTTCTACACCCTCGACGCCGAGTCGATCCAGCGGCTCGGCGGCGATCTCCTCGACGCCCTGCGCCGCTGATGAGGACGCCGGCGGACCTGTTGCTTGACGGCGCGCGCCCGCACTCTGCACTGTGACTTCTAGGGCGTGTCTCCTCATGACTGTCCAGTACGAGCTCGTCCTCCGCCACCGCCACTGACCGCCCTGGACGCCGCTCGCTCCGAACGCCGTAAGGAGACACGCCCTGGATGTCTGCCTCCGGTGGTCCGCCAAGCTCCGCGAGCCTGCGCCGCGACCTCGAGATCCTCGACGTGCTCGCCAGCGACGAGTGCCGCAGGCGCGGCGGGCTGGGCGTCGTCCGGATCGCCGAGCGGCTGGGCAGGGAGAACAGCCAGGTGTCGCGGGCCTTGCGGGCACTCGCCGAGGCCGGGATGGTCGAGCGCGACCCGCACACCCTCGACTACCGGCTCGGCTGGCGCCTGTACTCGTACGCGGCCAGGACCTTCGAGGCGCGCCTGGTGCACGTCGCCGCGCCGTTCGTCCGGCGGCTCGTGGCGGCGGTGCAGGAGACCGCGCACCTGTGCGTGTACCGCGGGAACCAGGTCCTCACCCTGTGGAGCGAGCCCGCGCCGCACGCGTACCGCGCCTCGAGCGTGTGGGACGGCCTCTCCGTCCCGCTGCTGTCGGCCGTCGCGGGGCGCGTGCTCCTGAGCGACTGGGAGCCAGCCGTGCTGCGGAAGTGGTTCGGCGACGGTGCCGTCCTGTCGTCCGTCGAACGCCCGCGCGTCCGTACCGTCGACGAGCTGGTGACCGAGCTGGCCGTGATCAAGCAGCGCGGGTACGCGCTCGCCCGCGAGGAGTTCGAGATCGGGGTGGTGAGCTGCTCCGCGCCGGTGAAGGACAGCAGGGGGCGGGTGCTCGCCGCGCTCACGATCTCGGCCCCGAGCCCGCGCCTCGGCGACCGGCTCGACCAGGCCGGCCGGCTCACGGCGAGGTGTGCGGGGGACATCGCGCGGGCACTCCTGCGGGACGGCGCGACGCCTCGCTGAGCCGTCGGCGTCCGACCTACTCGCTCGTGAGGAGCTCGGAGCGCTGGGTGGAGAGGGACTCGCAGTACGCGGCGAGCTCGTCGACGCGTGCCTTCAGCCAGGCCAGCGTGGCGCGTACCCAGGCGGCGACGTCGTCGACCTCCTCGAGCGTGTGCTGGATCCTGCGGTGCCGCGCCCAGTCGATGACGATGTTGTCGATGAACATGTCGGCGAACCAGCGCGTGTCGACCTTGGGCAGCGTGACGTCGGCCGTGACGCCGACGTCGGCCAGCTCGCGGCCGAACACGTCGAGCGCGCGCTGCGCCGCCCAGGCCACCTCGTCGGCGGCGCCCAGGTGCTTGTGCTTGTAGTAGTCGGCCCACGGCGACAGGTTGGTGGCGTCGCCGGCGACGTCGGCCCCCGACCTGCGGATGGCGCGTCCGAGGTGGCCCTCCATCTTCCCGAGCAGGTGCTCGGTGATCGTGCCCGCCTCGTGCGCCTCGGTGTACTCGCGCAGGTCGACGTCGGCGCCGCGGTACAGGCTCTGGATCTCGGCCAGCCGGGTCCCGCGCGGGTCACCGGCGGCGGTGAGCTGCGCCGCCTTGCGGTTGACGGCGTAGTCGTACCGGTCGCGCGCGTCGCCGAGCGCGGCGAGCTCGCTGTCCATGCCGGCGAGGTCGGCGGCGATCTGGTCGCGGCGCTGTTGCTCACCCAGCAGCTTCTGCCAGGCCGCCTCGGCCTCCACGCGTTCCTTCTGCAACTTGGTCTCGCGACCACCGACCAGGTCGGAGATGAGGCGGGCGAAGCCGCCACGCTCGAGGCGTTCGACGTCCTTACGCTCGGCGGCGAAGCCGGCCTCGTACGTCTGCACCCGCTCCTCGACCGCGGTCAGCTGCTCCGCGACGACCCGTCGCTGGCTGCGTAGCTGGTCGTGACGCCGTACCCGTGCGTGAGCGTCACGGATCGCCTCGTCGACGTCGAACGTGCCGGGATCATGGGACATCGCGAGGATATTACTGGTCGTGACCGCTCGAGTGGAGTCCGGAGTGTCCCGATGTCTCCGGTGTCGCCGCCGGGCACCCTCCGGAGCCGGTCCGGGATGGGCCGGGGTTGTCCCTGACGAGGCGGGTCGAAACCGGCGGCATACTGGGCCGGGTGAGGGCGGAGCACGCGTCGAGCGCGATAGACGTGTACGTCGCGGAGCTGGCGACGTCGCTTCGTGGTCCCCGGCGGGTGCGGGCCGACCTGGTGGCCGAGGCACGCGACAGCCTCGTCGACGCCGCCGAGGCCCTCGAGGAGTCGGGCATCGCACGTGCTCCGGCCGAACGCATGGCCGTGGCGGAGTTCGGCACGGTCCGGGAGATCGGGCCGGACTACCAACGACTGCTCGGCGTCGCCCAGGGCCGCAGGACCGCGCTGGTGCTCTTCGGCGTCGGCGCCGGGCAGAGCATCGTCTCCACCTACGCCTGGCAGTCCGCGGGCATGGGCTGGACCACGGATCCGGGGCCGGTGGTCCACGTCGTCGCCAACCTCGTCGACTGGCTGGGCATCGGCACGAACGTGGTCGCGCTGCTCGCGTTCCTCGCCTGCGGCATCGGCGTGCGCTACCTCGGTGCGCATTCCTGGATGCCGCGGGCCATCGGTGTGTACGCCCTGGTGTCCTGCGTCGTGAGCGCGGCTCTCGGCTCCGTACTCGGCTGGGCCGACCCGGCTTCGTCGCCGTTCGTGTCCGTCTTCCACCTGTTCTGGTTCGTCGTGGGAGCGCTCCCGCTGTTGTGGGTCGTGTCGTCGGCGCGGCACTGCCTCGTCGCCTCGGTGAACCCTGGCCGCACTCCGCTCCCGTGATCAGCGGCTCCTCGACCGCTTCCACGGCAGCCGGGAGAGCAACGAGCGGGTCCTGCCCTCGGGACGCGACTCCTCGGGGAGGGCCGCGTCCTGCGCCGTCAGCCGGTCCGCCTCCTCGCTCGCGGCCGCTGCCTCGTCGGCGCGACCCAGCGAGTGGAAGGCCGTGGCGGCCAGCCGGAGCGACCGGGCGAGCTGGTCGCGCCAGCCCTCGGGGTTGGCGTCGGCACAGATCCTGATGATCGCGATCGCCTCCTCGACGGCGGCGAGGGCGTCCTGGGGACGGGAGACCTGCTGGAGCGCCTCCGCCCTGACCACCAGTGCCTTGGCGAGGTACGGCGCGACACCTGTCGGGTTGGGCTCGGCGAGCCGGCGGAAGAGCCGCACCGCCTCCGCGGAGTTGGCGTCGGCGCGGACGCCGTCGCCGACATGGAGCAGGATGCCGCACTGGCTGGCGAGCGTCGCGGCGAGAATCAGGGCGATGTCGTCGTTCTCCACCGGGTCGAGTGCGCGCAGGAGCGCGATCGCCTCGTCGAAGTCGCCGGTCGCGGCGGGGACGAGGCCACGGGCGTTGCCCAGGCTGTTCAGGGACATGGCGGTGGCGTGGCGGTACTCCGTCAGCCCCTGGTCGAGCAGGGCCCGGTAGGTGTCGACGGCCTCCTGGAGCGCCTCCTGGGCGTCGACGAGCCGCTCGACGTGGGTGTGTGCGCGGCCGAGGTTCGCCAGCGAGATGGCCAGGTCGGCGGTGAACTCGGTGCCCTTGTCGGCGAAGATCCGTCGGAAGACGACCGACTGCTCGAGCACCGGGATCGCCTCCTCGTGCTGGCCGGAATCCACCAGCATGGAGCCGAGGTTGCTCAGCGCGGTCGCGAGGTGGTGGGACGTGGCGGGGTTCGCCTGGGCGAGCTCGCGCAGGTACCGCACGGCCTGCCGGGTCACCTGGACGGCCTCCGCCCGGTGACCGCGTGCCCAGAGCGCGTTGCCCTGGTCGATCAGGTCGGCGCCCGCCTCTTCGAGCGACGTCATGGTCCTGCCCTTCGTCTCGCCACGGTGTCTCGACCCTACGGTGACCGGAGGCACCGGGACCCCTCCCATCAGCGTGCCGGCCACTGCCACGGTGGCCTGTCGAAGCGTTCCATGTCGACGACGTGGGTCTCGCCGAGCTCCTTGGTCAGCTCGATCGTCAGGTGCGCGACGCCGGCCTCCGCGCCGCGCTCCTCGAGGGACTCGATGAACGGCCTCGAGTGCGAGACGGTCACGACCTGGTGCGGAGGGCCGCGTCGGCGACGAGCCCGGCCAGGGGCGCGAGCAGTCGCGGGTGCAGGCTCGTCTCCGGCTCGTTGAGCACGAGCAGCGCGGGCGGGCGCGGGGTGAGCAGGGCGGCGAGCCACAGCAGGTAGCGGATCGTGCCGTCGGAGAGCTCGGCGCCGGAGAGCGGTCTGAGCAGGCCATGCTGGTGGAACGCGAGCTCGAACCGTCCGGCGTTGTCGACGACGTCGACCCGGCTGCCGGGGAACGCGCTCTCGACGGCGTCGGTCAACCGGGCGGCGTCACCGACCTCGACGATCGTCTGGAGCGCGGCGGGGAGGTCGGCGCCGTCCTGGCCCAGGGCGAACGTGCGGGTGCCCACTCTGGTCTGGCGCGCGGGTGCGTCGGTGTCGGTGCGGAACTGGTCGTAGAAGCGCCAGGACCGGATCCGGCCGCGTAGCTCGACCAGCTCAGGAGCCCGGGTCGGGTCGGTGAACTCCGACAGCACGCTGTCGAAGACGTGGACGGGGTCGGGACGGTCCGGCCGCATGCCGTCGGACTCCCGGATCCACACGTTGTCGCGGTGTCGGTCGACGAGGGTCGCCGCTCTGCGCAGGAGCGGTCCGGCCCAGACCGCCTCCCGCTTGATCTCGGGGTCGAGGCCGAACGCCGTCGCACTGTCCTGCGGCAGGCCGAAGTCGACCGCGTAGCCGAAGTCGTCGCTGGCGAAGCCCACCCGCAACGCGACCGGACCCGTGCGGACGGTGCCCTGTACCGGATGGCCGCCCGCATGCACATCGCGCCCGAAGCTCTCCGGGCCCGCCCACAGCGTCGAGCGCAGCCCGCCCTCGCGTGCCAGGCTCGCGATCGCCCCGTTGTGGGCCGCGTCGGCGACGAGCCGCAGGGCGCGGTACAGGTTCGACTTGCCGCTGCCGTTCGCGCCGGTCACCACCGTGAGCGCGCCGAGCGGCGTGACCAGGTCGCGCAGCGACCGGTAGTTCTCCACCGCGAACGTCCGTAGCACCCGTCGGATGCTAACGGGGACCTCCGACCTGGTGTCCCGCGTCGGTCAGCGATGCACGGCGAGCGTACGAGTCTGGGATCATCGGCGCCGAGAGGGCGGGTGAGGGATGTGACCGACCAGCGGGATGCGCGGGTACGTCCGAACGCCGGCCAGGCGTCCGGCCCGCACCGGGCCAGGCTCGCCGCCCTGTTCGACGCCGAGATCGCTCCGCACAACGCGCTGTTCCGCGCGGCCGCCGGCGTCCGCCCCCACGATCGCGTGCTCGACGTCGGCTGCGGTACGGGCGAGTCCACGCGCGAGGCGGCCCGCGCCGCCATCGGTGGGAGCGCACTGGGGGTAGACCTGTCCGTGCCGCTGCTCGACCATGCCCGCCGGCTCACCGAGGAGGAGGGGCTGCGCAATGTCGCGTACGAGCAGGCCGACGTCCAGGTCCACCGCTTCCCGCCCGGCGCGTTCGACCTGTGCATCAGCCGGTTCGGCGTGATGTTCTTTGCCGACCCGGTCGCCGCGTTCACCAACATCGCGCGTGCCCTGCGGCCGGGAGCGCGGCTCGTGGTCCTGGTCTGGCAGGAGCGCGACCGCAACGAGTGGTCGACCGCGGTCCGCGAGACCCTCCTCGGCGGGGCGGCCGCGCCCGCTCCGCCCGCGGGTGGCCAGCACCCGTTCTCCCTCGGCGACCCGGCCGTCGCGGAGCGCGTCCTGACGGCTGCCGGGTTCACCGATGTCGGGTTCACCGACGTGCACGAGCCCGTCTACTACGGCACCGACGAAGCCGAGGCGTACGACTTCGTGCGCGGCCTGCAGGACGTCAGGGACCTGCTCGACGGCATAGACGCCGGGGCGGCCGAGCGGGCACGAGGGCGGCTGCGCGCCACGCTCGCCGCGCACGCGACCGCGAGCGGGGTGTTCTTCGACTCCCGTGCCTGGATCGTCGACGCCGTGCTGCCGACAGGCGAGGCGCCCGGGCCTCGCTGAGCCGCGCCGCGGACGACGGGAGGACGCGTGCACGGTCTGCAGCTCGACAGGGACGAGTTCGGCACGATGCCGGACGGCACGCAGGTCGACCGCTACACCTTCGGCAGCCCCGCGGGCCGACCGTCCAGGTGATCACGTACGGCGCGACCCTGCAGACCGCGCTCGCGCCGACCGGCGCGGCCGGCGTGCGACTCGCCGAACCAACCCGGCTATCCGACCACCGTGTTGCGTCCGGGTGAGGAGCTCCGGTCCGCGACCGTCTACCGCTTCTCGTGAGACCTGCCGGGCGGCTCTCGCGAACCGTCCTCCTCCTTGGCAGAGGGGCAGTGTGAACCTGATGGCGCTCGGCAGCATCGAACGCAGGCATGACCGGACGCGCACGGACGAGAAGATCGGGCTGACATGGTGCACAACCGCGCTGCAGGGCACCGACGACGCCTGTCGCTGCTCGTTCTTGGAATGCTGTGCCTGTTCGCGACCGCCGGGTGCGGCGGATACGACGACACACGCGACGCGTACGAACGCACCGCGGATGAGCGAGCCGCCGCGCACCGGGACCTGAGGACCGAAGCGATTGAGCTTTCGGTGCCGCGACTCGGGACGCCGAGAACGACATCCCACGCGAGCTGCTCGGCACGACCACAGGATCAGATCTTCGGCTCCGAGACGGTCAACTGCGCCGCGATGCGTTCAGTCGCCTATCGCGTCGGCGACGCAGACGCGTCACCCGACGTGCTCTGGGCCGCCGAGAGATCCGCGATGAAGGACGTGGTCGACGACCTCGACCGGGCCGGCTGGGAGCGGACGGAGTGGGGCGCGCAGCTGGACCAGTCGTTAGCCGATCGGAACTATGACCCCTACCCCGTCTACAACTCGACCGAGGCGAAGGATCCGGTCAGCGTCCGCCTGTACCTCATTGATCGTCGATGGCATCAGCCCGGTGAGCTGTACGACGAAGCGCAGCCGTTCGCCGCGATGCTCGACAACAGTGAGTCCGGAGCCTTGGTGGTCGTCGTCTTCACCGAGACCTACCTACGAGCCGACTGCGGCGAGTGCACCGACCACGAGCCGACGACCTATCCGTCTCCCTAGGTGCCACCAGCGCTCCCCGCCCAAGGCCTCGAGGGGCGGGTGGGCCAGGCGATGTCGTCGATCGTCAGGAACGGCTCGGCGGCCACGGTCGCGGGGGTCACGCCGGCGAACGCCATGACGTCGCGGTGCAGGTGGGACTGGTCGGTGTAGCCGCCGTCGGCCGCGACTCGGGCCGCGTCCCTACCGGCGACCAGGCGGTGGGCGGCGTGGTCGAAGCGGACCAGCTTGGCGGTGCGCTTGGGCGGTAGGCCGATCTGGGCGTGGAAACGAGACCACAGGCGCTTACGGCTCCAGCCCAGTTCGGTTGCCAGGCGGTCGACCCGGACCGTCTCCCGGCCCCACAGGTCGTCCAGGGAGACCACGGCGCCGTCGAGATCGGACGGTCGCACACCCAGCACGGCGCCGGCGACCACCGGGGGCAGGCGCACCTGCAGGCACGTGATGTTCTCCGCTCGCTGGAGCCGGGCCGCGCCGAACCCGAGACCGAGCCCGCCGACGAGGCTGCCGTGCTGCTCCCGTCCGGTGGCATCGTCCACGGCGGGCGAGCCGGTGCCGAACGCCAGAAGTAGCGTCACTGCCGGGTGCGGGATCAGCCGGAGGGGGAACGGGGTCATGCCCCGGTCGCTGAACCCGGCCATCGTGACTCCGGGCACCCGGCTGGCCCACTCCGGACGGGACACGTCCCACACCGCCGCATCGTCACCTTCGGGGACGGTGTTCCGCATTCCTTCATGTCAGGCGGAGCCGCCGGACGGAACATTTGTCCAATCCCCGGCGCGCACCGGTGGGCGACAGTGGGCCCATGACGACTTCTGACGGCCGGCCGCCCGCGCAAAGCAGCCCCGAGGCCACCGAGGACGAGACCCTGTCGCTGGACGGCGGCACCATCTACGTCGGCCAGGACGGCCCTCGCGACGCGCCCGTACTCCTGCTCATCCACGGGTCGGGCGCCTCGACCCGTTCGTGGGACTCGCTGGTCCCGCTGCTGACCGAGCCCCACCGCGTCATCCGGATCGACCTGCTCGGCCACGGCCGGTCGGCCAAACCGGCCGACGGCGACTATGCGATCCCCGCGCAGGCCCGCCGGGTCGGCATGGCCCTGGACCGGCTCGGCGTCACGAACACCATCGTGGCCGGCCACTCCTCCGGCGGCGTGACCGCCACCGCTCTGGCCGAGCAGCGCCCCGACCTGGTGACCGCGCTCGCGCTCATCAACACCGGCCCCCGGATGGAGGCCTTGATCGCCCAGCGGTTCTCCTTCGAGCCGGCGCAATGGCCGCACCTGACAGACGAGCAGATCCGCCAGGCCGCGAGCACGGGGTTCAACCGCCCGGGTTACCGGCCTCCGCAGGATCTCATCAACGACATGCGGCTCATGACCTTCCACACGTTCACCGCGACGATGCGCGCGTCCCGCGAGTACCTGTCCGAGCAGCCGGTCCCGGACCGGCTGAAGGACCTCGACCTGCCGCTGCTGGTGATCTTCGGTGAGGACGACCGCAGATGGCGGTCCTCGTTCGCCGTCGACTACAACGCCGTGCCGGGCGCGCAGATCGAGATGCTGCCCGGCCTCGGCCACTCGCCGATACTGGAGGACCCGCCGCGGGCCGCCGCGCCGCTGCTGGCCTTCACCGCCCGCCACGCCGCGCAGCCCTGAACGGACCACGCGGGGGATGTTGCCCGCGGCAAGCGCCTGGTGGAACTACAAGAGACGTGGCTTCCGTATCTGTAAGCCGCCGCGACGACGCCGTCCCACGAGGAGGGTGACCATCGGCCGTGACTAGGGCCGAGGTCGTAGATCGACGCCGTGCTCCCTCTCCTGTTTATCGATGGGCGTATGTAGACCGCATCGAGCATTACACCGCGGGTAACGACTCCGTCGTACCCCGCGTGCCGGGACCAGGAGCGAGCTGGGGTACCGGACCGCCGTCATTGGTGTGGGATAGGTACGCCGAGTTTCGTACGTCGTCCCATGGGGCACACCCTAGGTTTCCTTTGATTCCAGCGATCTTGCCTGCCGCATCCGCTTGCCGTTTCCGTGAGCCTGGCGCAAGTCGGCCCTGGCCAGCACCTCGTCGGCCAGCTCAGCCGGGGTGAGCCTGTCCGACCGCAGCATGAGCGTCCCACCCGGCTGGCGGGCAGCGGCAGCCACGGCCTCATCCACGGGGGTCAGGCCGAACTCGCGGGCTGCCTGGTCCCACTCCGGGTTGTCGGGGTGAGTCACTCGGGCGCGGGCATCGAGCCGCTCCCGGAGCACGCCGTCGTCCGCCTCGAGGAAGACGTGCAGGACCTCCTCGCCCGCGTCGGCGAGTCCGCCGAGGATCGGCCCGGTAGGCGTCGCGGATCAGCGACATCGGGACGATGAGCGTCTCCGCGTGGTGCCTGCGCAGCGACAGCGCCGTCGCGACGACCAGTTCCCGCCAGCTCGGCAGGTGCTGGAAATCGCCGTTGGGCCGCATCCACTTCCAGAGCATGAGGCCGACGTCCTCCGGGTCATACACGACCGCGTCCGGGAGCCGCCGGTGCAGCTCCTCCGCCAGCGTCGTCTTGCCCGCTCCGAAGCCGCCGTTGAGCCAGAAGATCACCGGCACAAGGTATCCGGTTAATCCCTGGGCCTGACATCTCGGCGTCTCAGCGTGGTGATGAGTTTCCGCACGTCTTCAAGGCGGGCCCTCCGGCCCGCGCGCGCCGCCGACGCGGCGTCCGGCACTCCTGCCCCCCTTCCAGCCTCGGGCGGCGATGGAGATCGGTCTGCGGTGGGGGCAGTGCGCCCGCGCGCACCCCGCACGTGCACCAGTTGGTGAACCGGCGAGAGGTGAGTGTCAGGTCGGTGCGTGGGCTGTGCCCAGCACGTGTGGTGCCGAGGGTTGGGTGAACCGGTGTTCTGGAAAGCGCAGGCGCCGGCAGGTGGTGATGTCGAACCCAGCTTCGGTGATGTGGGCGACGGGATCGGTGGCGGTGTGGCAGCCACCTGAGAACAGGGGCCAGAACGTAGCATCGGCGAGCCGCTGCACGGCGTGCAGGCCAGGTGTGTCGGCGAAGGTGTGTTCAAGGAACCGCAGCGTGCCGCCGGGACGCAGGACCCGCCGGATCTCGGCGAGCGCGGCGGGACGATCGTCGAGTGAGCACATGACCAGGCACAGCACCGCGGCGTCGACGCTGTCGTCGGCCAGCGGAAGCCGGTCGGCCGTACCGGCGTGGACGGTCACCGTCGCGGGCGCCGTCGCACATGCCCGGCCCGTCAGTGCCCGCAGGTACGGTTCGGGTTCGACGGCGTCCACGTGGGTGACGGTGTCGGGGTAGTGCCGGAAGTTCATACCGTTGCCGGCTCCGACCTCGACCACGTCCCCGGTCAACTCGCTCAACAGCTCGCCGCGCAACGCGGCCAGGCCCTCGGCTTCGAGTCGCGCGCTGATCTTGGCGTAGAAGCGACTGAAGAACCGGCGAGGACGGTCAGTCTCGGGCGAGCGTGTGTTGGCTGACATGGGTTACCCCTTCACTGCGCGCTTGACGGTGCGGCAGGCATCCACGTCGTCGGTGAGCCACGGGCTTCGCCGTGCAATATTTCGACGACGCGCTCGTCGACCAGCTCGCTGCGCCTGTGGACATCCTCGAGCGGGCGGAGTGCCTGAACGGTGTGCAGGCTGGCCGGGTTCCACGTACGAGGGCTGACATCTCACCAGGTGACCGGGAGTTCGACGAGGTCGTCGCGGATGGTCAGGTCGTCGATCGGTACGGCCAGGCGCATCGCGGGGAACCGGTCGATGAGCGCGGCGAAGGCGACCTGCAGCTCGATGCGGGCCAGTGGTGCGCCGATGCAGTAGCGGGCGCCGTGCCCGAACGCGAGGTGCGCGGACGCCGAGGATCGCGTGACGTCGAAGAGGTCGGGGTCGGCGAAGACGGCGGCGTCGTGGTTGGCGGCGGTGTTATCGAGCAGCACCAGGTCGCCGGCCCGGATCGTGACGCCGGCGAGGTCGAAGTCGGTGCGGGCGTACCGGGGGATGCCGCCGCTTCCCGTGCCCGGAGCGCGCATGATCTCGTCGACGGCGCCGGGCAGCAGGTCGGGGTCCTCGCGAAGCGCCCGCCATTGGTCGGGGTTGGTGAACAGGAGCACCGCTCCGAAGCCGAGCTGGCGCACGGTCGTCTCGTGGCCGGCGAATAGCAGGGCCATCGACAGCATGGCGATCTCGTTGTCGCCGAGGCCCTCGGTGCTGCAGAACCGGGAGATCACGTCGTCGCCGGGATCGCGGCGCTTGCGTTCGACAAGTTCGAGCCCGTATCCGAACAGGTCACCCAGTCCCTGCTCGGAGCGGGACCGGTCGACCACGTCACCGGCGGCCTCCGACCAGGCGCGGAACCGGGCGCGATCCGCGTAGGGCACGCCGAGCAGTTCACAGATCACCTGGATCGGCAGCGGCAGGGCGAGGGCGGCGTGCAGATCGGCGGGCGGGGACTGCTGGGCGAGGTCGTCGAGCAGCTCGGTGGTCAACGACTGCACGCGTTGCCGCAGCGCGCGCATGCGTTTGGGAGTGAAGTGCGGCTGTAGCAACGACCGCATCCGGGCGTGGTCGACCTTCTCGGTGTCGAAGTCGCCCAGCGGCCCGCCGAACAGGGCGGATTCTCCCGACCGCGCGGCGTTGTCCGGGTCGGCATGGGCGCGGCCAAGCCGGTCGTCGTCGAACAAGCGCCGCACCTCGTCGTAGCCGGTGACCAGCCACGCCCCATGACCGACGCGGGTGCGGACCTGGTGGACGACGCCCTCCCCCTGTAGGGAGCGCAGGAGTGCCGGCATCTGCAGCGGACGGGTCTGCTGGAACGGCAGCCGGACGGTCACGGCGACTCCTGGTGAATGTCAGGTTGTATATTTCGTTCTAAACAACGCTACATGTAGTTTCGGCAGCAGACAAGTGGAGGGTGGTGACCGGGATGACGGCACGCCGGGAGCGGCAGGTACCCGGTCCGGCCAAGCGGCTGCGCCGGGCCGAGCGCCGGGAGCAGATACTCGACGCCGCGACCCGCGCGTTCGCTCGCACCGGCTTCGCCGCCACCAGCCTCGAGGACGTCGCCACCGAAGCGGCGATCACTCCGGTCCTGCTCTACCGGCACTTCGACTCCAAGGCCGCGATGTACCGGGCGGTCCTGGACCGGGCCTGCGCACGTCTGGAGGAGTCGGTGGGCAGCGACAACTTCGACGACGACACGCTTTCCGGACTCCTCCGCGCCGCGAGTGCCGACCCCGACGGCTTCCGACTCCTCTTCCACCATGCCGCCCGGGAGCCGGACTTCCGCGACGTCGTCGACTCCCTCACTGCCACGTCGAATGAGGTCGCCGAGCGGCACTTGGCCTCGCTCATCCCGGCCGGGCCATGGCTGACCTGGGCCGCGCGGGTCGTCCCGGTGGTCACGATCGAAGCCATCATCGGATGGCTGGACGCCGGACAACCCGACCCCCACCTTGCCCCCGGGATGATCCGCCACGCGATCGGCGGCGCCATCGAGGCCGCACGACAGGCCGGTGGTTAGGGCCGAATGATCTGTCAGGTTGTCGAGGTGTGATGGTGGGTTTCGTACATGCGGACGGCGACGAGGATCCCGGAGGCCGCGCTGATGGCGGCGGCGGTCCAGACGGCTGCGCGTAGCCCCCACAGGTCGGCGGCGATCCCGCCGATGAGGGCGCCGATGGCGTAGCCGCCATCGCGCCAGAGCCGGTAGACGCCGACGGCGCGGGCGCGCCAGGCCGGGTGCGCGACATCGCCGACGGCGGCGAGCAGGGTGGGGTAGACCATGGCGGCGCCGAGGACGGCGACGATTCAACCGGTGAACGTGTCCGCGTAGGCGATGAGGCAGAGTGCGGCGGCCTGGGTGAGGATGCCGGCGCGCCCGGCCCGTCGCGCACCGGGCTCTCTATCGACAACTTGGGTATGGTGCCCAGTCGCACCGCTTGGAGAGTACGGCAGCGCGCAAGGGAGGGGGCCGGGCGACGATGCAGGCGTCAGAGGTCCCGCGTGCAGTGGCTGCGGCCATGTCGACCGCCTCATCACTGGACCTGACAGTCGACGACGCGATCGTTCTTCATGACTCGAACAAGCTCACTCTGCGTCTGCTGCCTTGTGACGTCCTGGCCCGGGTGGCACCTGTAGCGCATCAGGTCGCACAGTTCGAAATCGAGCTTGCTCAACGGCTCGCCGAATCCGAGAGCCCTGTGGCTGTTCTCGAGCCTCGAGTGGAGCCACGCGTCTACGAGCGTGATGGCTTCGTGGTCACGCTGTGGACCTATTACGAACCTGCGACGCCTCGAGAGGTCTCACCAGCCGACTACGCCAATGCGTTCGAGCGGCTGCATGCCGGTATGCGCAAGCTCGATGTCCCTACGCCGCACTTCACGGATCGAGTCGAGCAGGCCCAACAACTCGTGGCAAGCCGCGACCACACTCCGGCGCTCGCCGACGCGGACCGGGAGCTCCTCGGCAACACGTTACGAAGCCTGAGACGAGTGATCGGCGAGCGCGGCGGCGCCGAGCAGCTACTGCACGGCGAGCCGCACCCAGGCAACGTGCTCACCACGAAGAACGGGCTGTTGCTGTTCATAGACCTTGAGACGTGCTGCCGTGGGCCTGTCGAATTCGACCTTGCCCATGCGCCAGAAGAAGTCAGTGAGCACTATCCAGGTATCAATCAAGACTTGCTACGTGAGTGCCGGATCCTCGTGCTGGCGATGATCACAACGTGGCGCTGGGATCGAGGCGACCAGCTCCCAAACGGGCGCCAGCTGGGCACAGAGTGGCTCAGCCAGATCCGAGCAGCGCTCGACCGCAACGGCCTGGATACCCATGGCTGATCGCGGGCCTTCGACGTCGTGGCCGGCTGGCTGTTGATGGCGGGATCTACCGTGATCCCGGTCTTTGGCCGGTTGCCTGACGCGGCACTAGTAGCCGAACGTCACCACGGCTTCGCCCCTCGCCCGTGGGCAAGTCATCCCGTGTCCCGTGGCTTGCGGGTACGTCGTCGCCCGTCCGGTACATGATCCGATCCCGGGGCTCTCAATTCCCGCCGTCCTGCCCGGCGAGGGCGGCGAGCATCGCGGGGGTGTCGACGTAGACCCGGTACGAGAGGAGTTTGCTGTCGCGCAGCTGCCAAGCGTGGATCTCCGGTATGCGGAAGGTGTTGCCGTGGGCAAGGACCCTTCCGCGGGTGTGGCCTACTTCGACGATGTGGTCCCCGGCGTCGAAGAGTTCCTCGATGTCCAGGATCGGCTCGATGTGAGTCAGTAATGTGCCGAGGAAGGCGAAGAAGCCTTCAGGTCCGTGACGTCTACCTCCCCACGGCAGTAGGTCGCTCTGCTCCATGACGAAGTCTTGCCCGATGGCGGCGCGGATGGTGTCTAGGTCGCGGTCTGCGAAGGCCTCGTACAGTCCGCGCACGATGTCCAAGTCGGTGGTCGGCACTGAGCACTCCTCTGTCGGTTAGTGTCGTCGCGAGAGACATACTTGATTGCGCGGGAGCCGCCGGCCATGGACAGCGCTCACACACCGCGGAGTGTGCGAGATGGTGGGTCGGTACTGGGCGAGCCCTTCGGCGTGGTTCTCCGCCGGCTGCGAAAGCGGGCGGGCCTCACGCAGGAGCAGTTGGCCCAACGCGCCGGGCTCAGCACGAACGCGGTCAGCTCACTGGAGCGTGGTACTCGGCGGTTGCCTTACCCCCATACACGTAATGCCTTGGCCCGTGCTCTCGGCCTCAGCTCCGCCGAGCGCGGGGCCCTCGAGGCTGGGCTCGCTGGGCGCTGGGAGCGTCCGCGTCTGCCGGTCCCCGCCTGGCGGATGATCGGGCGGGAGTCGGAAATCGTCACGGTCTCGCAGCTGCTCTCGACCGAGCGGGTCGTCACTCTCGTCGGGCCAGGAGGCGTCGGCAAGAGCCGGCTCGCGCTCGCCGTTGCTGAGCGGCTTGAGCCCGACTACCGAGACGGCGCTGTCTTCGTAGCCCTGAGCCGACTGCACGATCCGCACGACGTACTTCCGACGGTCGCAGCCGATCTCGGTCTGCGTGAGCTTGGTTCGCGGGATATCCGCGAGGTGCTGGCAACCTACCTAAGGTCGCGGCGGCTACTGCTCGTCCTAGACAACTTCGAGCACGTCACGTCGGCCGCGGCAGACCTAGCAGCCATGCTGTCCGCGGCTCCCGCGGTCACGGTCCTGGTCACCAGCCGGGCGCCCTTGCGGATCGGCGGGGAACACGTCTTCGCAGTACCGGTACTCGATTCGTCGGTCGCGACCGCGCTCTTCCGGGAACGTGCGGAGCAGGCCGCCGGTATACCGCTCACCGCCGGCGCCGACCTAGTCACGCGGATCTGCGCGCAGCTGGACAACCTTCCCCTGGCGATCGAGTTGGCCGCTTCACGAACCCGGATACTCTCTCCAGATCAGCTGCTGGTTCGCCTCGATGAGATCCAATCCACGGTGATGGGTGGGCGGCGGGACGCACCCGAGCGCCACCAAACCCTGCGGCTGACGGTGGACTGGAGCTACCGACTGCTCGACCCGCCTGCACAAACATTGTTGAGACTCGTTTCGGTGTTCTCAGGTGGTTGGACGCTCGAGGCGGCCACCGAAATCGGCGGCTTGGAGGAATCCCTCACGTTAGAACTGCACCAGACCCTCCTCGACAACAGCCTCATCACTCGAGACCTGACCAGCGTCGAGCCGCGATTCGCCATGCTTGACACCATCCGGGCGTTCGCCGGGGACGAACTACACGCCAGCGGCGCCGCCGAGTCGGCCTACGACAGCCACGCCCACTTCTACAGTGACCAGGCAGCCGCAGCCGGCCCCCGGCTCTGGACCCAAGACCAAGCTGACCTGCTCCACCGACTCGAATCAGACCACGAGAACATCCGCTCGGCGTTGTCTCGACTCCTCAACCGCGGCGGCCTCGACGAGCTTGCCAGCGCCTGTTTCGGCCTCTGGTTGTTCTGGGTCATCCGCGGCCACCTACGGGATGCGCTGTCCTGGGCGGATACTGCACTCGCCTCAGCCGATCCGCCATCGGCCACCGCACGCGCCAGACTGCAGTACGTGGCGGGTTGGATGCTCATGCCGCGCGGGCGATACGACGAGGCCATCGAACGATTCACCGAAGCAGCACGGTACGCCAGGACCGCGCCCGACCTGCCCACCCTGTGCTGGACCATGCCGTCCTGGGCGAACGCGGAAATCTACCGAGGACAAGCATACACCGCCGCACGCCTTCTCGACGACGCCGAAGACCTCGCGCGACAGTCAGGCGACCATCACATCCTCAGCTGTGTCGTGATCGGCAGAGCGCACGTCGGGATCACAGCCGACAAGTTGACCGAAACCGACGCCCTGCTCACCGCGCAAATGCCCGCGATCGAAGCACGCGGAGCCGACTGGCCACTCGCCGTCACACTAGGAATCCAAGGCCGCATCGCCACAGCCCTCAACGACCACCCCAGAGCCGACAACCTGTTACGCAGATCAGTCCGAATCTTCGGCCAACTACAGGACACCTGGGGTATGGCTCACCAACTCACCCACGTCGCGGACGCCGCGGCACTTCGCGCGACAGCTCGACATGACTACCCCCGGGCTTCCCTGCTCTACGGCGCGACACATCGACCAACTCACAGAACAAACCGGGGCACGGATCTTTCCGGTATGGCAAGCGCTCAGCGACCGATGCCAACACGACGTACTCCTCAACCTCGGCATCGACGCCCACCGCAAGCTCCGACAACGCGGCCGCCAACTATCACCCGACCAAATCATCAACCTCGCCGACAACGCGCCCGTCCAACCCACCCTCCTCACCGACAACTGACACAAAGCCGGAACCAAGAGGCGACACCTGCCCGGCAGCACGGTGAGAATGAATCCGCGGCGGACACGCGGATACAGGCCGATACGCTTCACCATGAAGGTGCTCCTCGCTCAACAAGATCTTGGCCTCGACAACCCTGATCCTTGTTGGTCTGGAGCACTCTTCACGTCAGCGCCACGCAGTCACCGTGAAAGCGCCGGGCTAGAGCGCCCCAGCGCGTTCGACGTGCGACCTGCGCCACGCGTCTGTGTCGCTCTGGCTCATGCGCGAGTGCCGGGCCGGCCCCCTGTTGGTCGAGCGGGTGGGGTCGCGTCCACGGCCTGAGGCGCGTCTACGCCAAATGGGTCTGCGGCCAGCCGATCAATGCATCGAGCCGGGGCTCTCGCCGCTGGGCGACGACAGGCGAGCGTGCCGCTGACGCCGGTATCGCGTAGCCGAACTTCACCACGTATTCGCCACAGACAGCCGTAGACGGCCGGACAGCGCCGGACGTCACCGGACAACGGACCCGGCCCTTCACCAGCGTTTGCCCTGGTGAGGGCCCGAGTTTGTGGGGAGAGCGGAGGGCGTGGGATTCGAACCCACGATGAGAGTCACCCCTCATAGCGGTTTTCAAGACCGCCGCACTAGGCCACTATGCGAGCCCTCCTGGCCGGCAGCTGCGGCCGTGCCGGAGACGAGTGTCCCACGGCTGCCGGGTGACGGTCGCCGCTAGGCTCCGCTCGTGAACGAGATTCCGCCGGCCGTCGGCCGCAGCGAGACGGCCGGGCGGGCGCCGTTCGGTGGGCTCGTCGGCCTGGTCCTGCTGACCCTCGTGCTGCTCGGCTGGGGGGTGGCGCAGCCGTTCCTGTGGTCGTACCTGGCCGGCGCGGTCTCGGCGGGCCTGCTCGGCGCCGGGCTCGTGCATCGCCTTGCCGGGCGTGTGGGACGCAAGGCGGTCCGTGCGCTCGTGGCCGTGGCCACGGCGTTCGTCGTCGCCGGGGTCGTCGTCGCCGTGCCGGCGGTGGCGCGCTACGTGCGGACCGACGGTGCGGTCGGGTGGAGCACGGAGGTGCCGACGCGGTGGGTCAACATCGTCCCACTGCGCGACCGGATCTACCTGTACGAGCAGTCGCGCGGGTTCCGGGTCCTCGACAGGTCGACAGGCCGGCAGCTGTTCTCCGTCGGCGGCGTCGAGGTGTCGGGCGACGTCGCGGGTGACGGCTCGATGGTGCTCAGCAACAGGACCACCGGCGAGTACTACTCGGCGGCCGGGACGCGGCTCTGGCGGCTGGCGGGCGTGGCGTGGCTCAGGGCACTGGGCGCGAACACCGCGGCAGGCACGTCGACCAGCCCTACCGTCGTGGCCGTCGCCGGCGGTGTCACCGTCTTCAGGACTTGCGGACGAGAGGACTGCTGGTACGCCGGGATCGACCGGCACGGCGAGGTCGTGTGGAGGTGGGTCGGCGGAGAGATCCAGCCCGAGCCCCAGGTGCCCTTCCCCGGCGCCGACAAGGCCGGCCCACTGCCCGCGGTCGTCGTCGCCGAGACGCGCGCATCCGGTGACGACGGCGAGTACGTGACGCTGGCGGTGGCGGACGGCCAAGAGCTCGACCGGCGCCCCACCGCACCCGGCGCCGGGACGGTCTCCGGCAGCAGGGGCGGGGCCGGCGCGGTGGGCGACCTGGCGGTCTTCACCGGACGGGACGGTGGCGGATGCACGGTCACCGGGGTCCGCGCCGGCCGCCAGGTGTGGCGCGCGAAGGGTCTGCCCTGCGCGGACGGCGGCGGGCCACTGTGGCCCTCACTCCTCGTGGAGCACCGCATGTACGCCGAGGTGACGGACGAGTCGAGCGTGACGGTCGACCTGCGCAACGGGCGGTGGCGAGAGATCGACGCTGTCGCCTTCTCGGCCCGCGAGCACCTGTCGAGGAAGATCGGGATTCCCGGTGACGACGTCATCGTCTACCGCGACGGCCCCGACCTGACGGGGGTCGATGCCGGCAGTGGCAGGCGCCTGTGGGCCTTCGCGGACTCCACCGGCGAGACGCCCGGCGTCGACGTGGGCTCCGGCGCCGTGGTCGTGCTCAGTCGACCGGGCGGTCACAACCCGTTGGTCCCGGCGGATGTGAGGGACGACGGCTACCTGGTGACCGTCCTGGATCCCCGCGACGGCTCCGACCTGGGTCGCCTGCTCTCTCTCGGCGGGGTCGCGACGTCCGCCCCGGTCGGCGACGGTCGGGCGCTCGTCGTCACGGAGAACGAACCCGAGGCCAGGCTCGTCGGTCGTGACTGACCCGGGCGGGCTGCCCCTGGCGGCGGCTCTCATGGTGCTCGTCGCCGCCGTGGCACACGCGAGCTGGAACGCGATCGCGCACGACATCGACGACAAGCTCGTGTCGTTCACCCTCGTCGGTCTCGGCGGCGCCGTCTGCTCGCTCGTCGTCGTCGCTGTCGCGCCGCTGCCGCACCGAGACAGCTGGCCGTACCTCCTCACCTCCGCGCTGGTGCACGTCGCCTACTTCGCCCTGCTCATGAAGTCGTACGAGCTCGGCGAGTTCAGCCAGGTGTACCCGCTCGCGCGGGGCACCTCGCCGCTGGTGGTCACCGTCCTCGCGGCCGTGTTCGTCCGCGAGGTGCCGCCGCCATTCGAGCTCGCGGGAGTGCTCGTGGTGTCCGTCGGGCTCGGCACCCTGGTGCTCGCCGGCGGGCGTCCCGGCAGGCGCGACCTGCCGGCGCTGGCTGCCGCCGTGGGCACCGGCCTCACGATCGCCGCCTACACCACCATCGACGGGATCGGCGTGCGCGCGTCGGGCAACGCCGCCGCGTACACCGGATGGCTGATCCTGTTGCAGAGCCTGCCGATCCCGTTGTACGCGCTCGCGCGCCGCCGGCGCGCGCTGATCCGTCAGCTGCGCCCGCAGGCCGTCCGCGGTCTGGCCGGCGGCGTGCTGAGCCTGCTGGCGTACGGGCTCGTGCTGTGGGCGCAGACCCGCGGGGCGCTGGCGCCGATCGCGGCGCTGCGCGAGACGAGCATCATCGTCGGCGCGGTCATCGGCACGATCTTCTTCGCCGAGCCGTTCGGCAGGTCACGTGTCGTCGCCACGGTCGTAGTCGTCGGCATCGTGCTGATCAGTCTGGCCTGAGGTCGCCGGCCCCACCCGCAAGATGCGGAACCCCTTGGCGCTGGCGAGCCGTTCGCATGCGTGCCGCTGGTCGGTGAGCCACCGCTGCAGCGAGTCCGCGCCGAGGTTGCGCTGGACGACGAGGTGGGCCGAACCGGCGGCGCGCAGCCGGCCGAGCCAGGTGCGCAGCAGGTCGTGCAGCGCGGACTTGCCGACCCGGATCGGCGGGTTGGCGTAGATCGCGTCGAACATGACGTCCGCGGGCACCTCGTCGCCGGACGCGACGCGGACGTTGGGCAGCCCGAGCGCGGCGGCGTTGGTGCGGGTCAGCTCGCGGGCGCGCTCGTTGACGTCGACCGCCCACACCTCGGCCCCCGGCGACCGGCGTGCCAGTACGCAGGCGATGGGCCCGTACCCGCAGCCGAGGTCGAGCAACGTGCCGGTCGCGGGCGGCGCCGGGCCGCGCTGCAGCAGCACTGCTGTGCCCGGGTCGAGCCGCGTGGAGCTGAAGACCCCGCGCGCCGTGCGGAGCGCGTAGTCGTGCCCGTCGACCGTGAAGCGGACGGTTCGGTCGCCGGGGTCCGAGGACGGCGAGGCGCTGAAGTAGTGCTCGCCGCCCGTTCGCTCAGTCAGACCGGCAGCCTGTGCTGGAAGCCCGCGGCGACCGCGGCGGTGAGCTGCAGGTACGCGTCACGCGTAGCCGGGCTCAGCTGCTCGAGCACGAACTCCGCGCCGGCCTCGAGGTGCGGGTCGAACGGCACGCGCACCAGTGCACGGCACCGGGCGTTGAAGTGCTGCTCGAGCCGGCTCAGGTCGACCGCCTTGTTCTGCGGCCGGACCGCGGACATGACGACCACGCCGGACTGGACGAGGCCGCTGTAGTCGTGGGCGTCGAGCCAGTCGAGCGTGGCGCTCGCGGAGCGGGCACCGTCGACGGAGGCCGAGCTCACCAGCACGATCTGGTCGGCGAGCCCGAGCACGCCGCGCATCGCCGAGTGCAGCAGGCCGGTGCCGCAGTCGGTGAGACAGATCGAGTAGTAGTGCTCGAGCACCTCCGTGATCGACCGGTAGTCGCCCTCGCTGAACGCCTCCGAGATCGCGGGATCGGGGTCGGACGCCAGGACCTCGAGCCGGCTCGCCGCCTGCGACGTGTACTGGCGTACGTCGGCGTAGCGCGTGATCCCGTCCTTGTTCCCGAGCAGGTCGCGGACGTTGGCCCGGGTCTCGAGACGCACCTTCTCGCTGAGCGTGCCGCGGTCGGGGTTGGCGTCGACGGCGATGATGCGGTCACCACGCAGCGTCGAGAGGGTCGAGCCGAGACCGACGGTCGTGGTGGTCTTGCCGACGCCGCCCTTGAGGCTGAGCACCGCGACGCGGTAGTGGCCGCCCGCGACGGGTGTGCGGACGAGCGACACCATCTGCTGGCGCTGCAGCTCCTTGTTCGACTCGCCCGGGTCGATGATTCCGCCGCTCGCCTTGAACAGGGCACGCCGCCAGCCGCTGGTCGGCGGTGCCTTGCGCGGACGAAGCAGGGACTGCGGTGACAGGTGCTCCGAGGTCAGAGGGATCGGCGGCTGCTGCGGCGCCATGCCGGGGAACGCCTGGCCCTGCTGTCCGAGGAAGCCCTGCGGGTCCTGGAAGCCTTGCGGGCCTGGGCCCTGGAAACCCTGCTGTCCGGGAAAGCCCTGCTGTCCGGGGAAGCCCTGCGGGTCCTGGAAGCCCTGCAGGCCCGGCCCCTGGAAACCCTGGTGGCCGGGGAAGCCCTGACCCGGTGCCTGCGGGGGCGGCCCCGCCTGCGGCGGGGCCTGCTGCTGCTCGGACGGCTGGTAGCCGACCTGGAACTGCGACAGGTCGTACCGCTGGTGTGGGCCGGTCTGCTGCTGGCTCGGACCCTGGTCGGCCTGGCCGGGCCACGGCCCCCACGCGGATGGTGCCTCCGGCTGCGGTGCCGTGCCCGCCCCCGCCTCCGGTGCCGGGGGTGGTGCCCACGGCTCGCCGAACGCCGGGAAGGCGCTGTCGTGCTGCTGGGCGCGCGCCGCCTCGTCGTCGGGGGCGGCCGACCAGAACGGCGACGGCTCGCCGAGGGGTTCGCCGGGTGTGTCCGGGGAGTCCGCGGTCGGCGCCGGGGGTTGTCCCTGCCCGACCTCGGGCTGCCAGAACGGGGCCATGTCGTCGTGGTCGTCGGCTGCCGGAACCGCGGTCGACTCCGTGCCCGACGAGGCCTCGGGAGGCGCGGCGGACTCGTCGGCGCCGGTCGAGGGGGCGAACGGGTCGTCACCCGGGGGGCTGGGCAACCACGCCTGACCGAACGGCGACTGGTCGTCGGCCTGACCGGACGAGAACGGCGAGGACTCGAACGGCTCGTCGGCGCCCTGACCGAACGGGTCGGAGCCGGCCTGGTCGCCGGATCCCGCGGCGAACGGGTCGGCCGCGCCGAATCCCTGCTCGCCGGGCTGCGCGCCCGCAGGGGGAGGCCCGAACGGATCGGCATCGCCCGGCTGGTGCCACGACGGCTGTCCGTTCTGCTGCTGCCAGGGCTGCTGGTCCGGTGCCTGTTGCCAGGGCTGCTGGTCCGGGCTCTGCTGCTGCCACGGTTGCTGGTCCGGTGCCTGTTGCTGCCAGGGCTGTTGCTCGGGTCCTTGCGCCCACGGCTGCGCCTGGCCCTGCTGCCAGGGCTGCTGCTCGGGTGCCTGTTGCTGCCACGGCTGCTGGTCCGGGCTCTGCTGCTGCCAGGGCTGCTGGTCGGGTGCCTGTTGCTGCCAGGGCTGCTGCTCAGGGCTCTGCTGCCACGGTTGCTGGTCCGGTGCCTGTTGCTGCCAGGGCTGTTGCTCGGGTCCTTGCGCCCACGGCTGCGCCTGGCCCTGTTGCCAGGGCTGCTGCTCGGGTGCCTGTTGCTGCCACGGCTGCTGTTCCGGTGCCTGTTGCCAGGGCTGCTGCTCGGGCGCCGGTGCCCAGGGCTGTTGCTCGGGGCCTTGCTGCCAGGGCCCTGCGCCCGGACCGCCGGCCTCGAACTCCCACGGGGGCGGCACCTCGTGCTCGAGGTGCGCCATCGGCTCGGCGGGCGCCCACGGGCTCCCGCCGCCCGGCGCCGGGCCGAAGTCGGGCTCCGCGCCACCGAGGTCCTGTCCGGTCACCGCCCAGGGGTCAGGCCCGTCGGACCGGTCCGACGCGAACGGGTCGCCGGTGGGCTCGTTCAGGACCGGACGTCCGAAGTCGTCGGTGTCGACGACGTGCGTGGTGTGGTCGGGTGCGACGTCACCCGGCAGCGCCTGCTGCTCCGGGTGGTCCTGCGACAGCGACGAGGTCGCGCGCCCGAAGTCGTCGGTCTCGACCACCTGGGTCGTGTGGTCGGACGCGACGTCGCCCGGCAGCGGACCCCACAGGCTCGAGTCGAGCTCAGAGCCCTCGGGCTCCTCGGAGCCGCCGACACCGTCGGGATCGACGATCGTGCCGTCCTGCTCGTCGGAGTCGGCGAACGGTTCGGACTCCTTGCCGGTCATCCGGGACCCCTCCCGCTTCTCGGCGTGCTCGGCGACCGCCGCCTGACGGGCACGGCGGCTCCTGCCGGCGTCACCCCTCGGTCGCGCGGCACGCGTCCCCCTCGTCCGGTATCGACTGCACCGCACACACGCACAACAAGAGCCCAGCCTAAGCCCAACGCTCTCCTCCGTGGCACCTCGGCATCGCCGACCTGCGGGAATGGGCCGGGACGGCGTGCGACATTAGGGTGAGCGGCATGCGCGCGATCGTGATGACCGAGCCCGGCGGACCCGAGGTGCTGCGGTGGGACGAGGCCCCCGATCCCGTGCCCGGCGCGGGTGAGGTGCTGCTCGAGGTGGTGGCGAGCGCGGTCAACCGCGCCGACCTGCTGCAGCGCCAGGGTCACTATGACCCGCCGCCGGGCACGTCGCCGTACCTCGGGCTCGAGTGCTCGGGTCGGGTGGTGGCGCTCGGCGACGGCGTCGACTCCTGGTCGGTGGGCGACGAGGTATGCGCGCTGCTCAGCGGCGGCGGTTACGCCGAGCTGGTCGCCGTCCCCGCCGACCAGTTGCTGCCGATTCCCCAGGGCGTCTCCCTCACCGAGGCCGCGGGGCTGCCCGAAGTCGCCTGCACCGTGTTCTCCACGGCGTTCATGGTCGCCGGTCTGCGGCCCGGCGAGACCTTCCTCGTCCACGGCGGCGGCAGCGGGATCGGCACGTTCGCGATCCAGCTGGCGAAGGCGGCCGGCGTCGGCGCGGTGTTCTGCACCGTGGGGAGCAGGGCCAAGGCCGACAGGTGCCGCGAGCTCGGCGCCGACCTCGCAGTCGACTACACCGCGGAGGACTTCGTCGCGAAGGTGAAGGAGGCGACCGGCGGCGAGGGCGCCGACGTCGTCCTCGACATCGTCGGCGCCAAGTACCTGGCGCGGAACGTCGACGCGCTCGCACGCAACGGCCGTCTCGCCGTCATCGGCCTGCAGGGTGGTCGCACCGCCGAGCTCGACCTCGGCGCGCTGCTGGCCAAGCGGGTCGCCGTCATCGGCGTGACGCTCCGCGGCAGGCCGCTCGAGGAGAAGGCGGCGATCGTGGCCGCGGTACGGGAGAATGTCTGGCCGGCCGTCGAGTCCGGTGAGGTGCGTCCGCTCATCGACCGGACGGTGCCGATGAGCGACGCCGCCGCCGCGCACCGGATCGTCGCGGACAGCGGTCACTTCGGCAAGGTCCTCCTCGCCACCTGACGGCCGGCGGAGCGGCTAGAATCGCCGACCGTGACACCCCCGACCGCGTCTCTTCCACCGCCGCCCCCGCCGTCGGCACCGCCGCCCCCGCGGCCACGGCGCCGCGCGTTCGCTGGATACGGTGTCGAGGCGGTGGTGCTCGCCCTCGTTCTCGTGTTCGCCGTCGCCGTGGTCCTGCCGACCTGGTTGATGGGCGGCTTCGGCCAGGTGCCGAAGAAGGGTCTGCCCGAGATCCAGCCGAGCCAGACGATCTCGTACGGCGAGTACCGGATCTCCCCGTTGAACGCGAAGCTGACGCCCGCCAACCCGACCGGCGAGTACAACACGAAGAAGAACATGCAGTACCTCACCGTCCAGGTTCGCGTGGAGAACCGCACCAAGGAGTCGGCGTACGGTTTCGAAGACCTCGTGCTGGTCGGCTCGCCGATCTTCGCCAAGCTGTCGCCGCCCGAACAGTCGGGACTCGTCCGCGACGGCTCCGGGGTCCAGGTTCTGCAGTCGGGGGTCCCCGAGATCGTCCAGCTCATCTGGGAGATCCCGCGGACGACGGCGGTCCCACCGGGGGTGAAGGTCACCATCCAGCGCAACAGCTACAACGAGGGCTTCTTCGACAAGAAGATGCGGTGGAGCGCGCCGGACCCGTGGGTCGTGGTCACCCTTCCCGTGACGCGGGTGGGCATATGAGCGTCACGACCCACCTGACCAGGCAGAAAGCGCTGATGGCGCTGCTGTCGGTCGCGCTGTTCCTGCTTGCCATCGGCGTCCAGAAGGCCCAGCCGCCGGACGAGTCCAACGCCTTCGCGCCCTCGTTCAAGATCCAGGGGTCGCTCGGCGAGACCATCGCGCTTCGCGAGGGCAACATCACGTTCAGCAACCTGCGGGTGGCGAAGTCGATCCAGACCGGCGACGGCTTCAGCAAGAAGAGCCTGACCACGTCGGGTCTGTGGCTGGTCGTCGACTACACCTTCATGCCGCAGCGAGACTCGGGATACATGAACGTGTCGCTGCAGACGCCCGACCACACCACCTACCGCACCTCGCTGCGCGGCGGCGTTTCCGGGATCAACGGTGAACCGGGGTTCAAGGAGATGGGGACCATCCCGTTCGAGGTGCGCAGGTCCGCGGCCACGCTGTCCGGGGCGCGGCTGCTGGTCGGCAACACCGGTGCGTTCGGCGTCCCGCTGTGGGACACCGAGGGCATCGTCCCCCTCGGCATCGACGACGCGCGGGCGGCCCGGCTCGTGCGCGATGCCCCGGCCACGCTGACCGTCTCCGAATGAGCAGTCCGAGTCAGGGAAGGGAGGGGCGCGCCGTGCGGCAGTGGTTCCGCCGGTTCCGTGTCTACGTCATCCTCGCGCCGCTGACGCTCGCCCTGGGATTCGGCTACAACGGCTACGAGGCGTGGACGGGCAACGACGGCGTCGCCCACCGCGCCGAGGACGTACCGAAGGGCGAGTGGGTCACCCTCGGGCCGACCACCGTGCGGTTGATGGCCATGACGCAGAGGCAACCGAGCTCCGACCCGGACGCGACCGCGGAGGTGCCGATCGACTCGGTCGTCGTCATCGCGAGGTTCCAGGCGAAGGTCAACGACGTCAAGAAGCTCACCAGCGAGAAGAAGATCTTCGGCTGTGACTCGACCGTCGAGAACGGCGACGGTTGGACGTGGGACTCGGAGACGTTGCTCGGAAAACCGTACGTCGCCGACACGGTCTCCCAGACGTGCTCGGGCAAGACGATGACCAAGGACTTCAAGGACAAGTTCCCGAAGCAGGGCGACACGTTCGAGTACGTTTACGCGTACTTCGTGCCCAAGGAGCGGGCGAAGGAGCTCCGGCCGACTCTCGCGTGGTACCCGGAGTACCCGCGCTACTACCGTTTCGCCGTGCGCTGATGAGGCAGTGGTTCCGCCGGTTCCGTGTCTACGTCATCCTCGCGCCGCTGACGCTCGCCCTGGGATTCGGCTACAACGGCTACGACGCGTGGGTGGGCAACGACGGCGTCGCCCATCGCGCCGAGGACGTGCCGAAGGGTGAGTGGGTGACGCTCGGACCGACCACCGTGCGCCTGGTGAGCATGACCGTGAAGCAGTCGACCTCCGACTCAGAGCTGCCGAAGAACTCGGTCGTCGCGATCGCGAGGTTCCGGGCGAAGGTCGACGACGTGAAGAAGCTGACCAGCCAGAAGAAGATCTTCGGCTGTGACTCGACCGTCGAGAGTGGAGAGGGCTGGGTGTGGGAATCGACGTACGGAATCCGTGAGCCGTATGTCGCGGAGGCCGTCTCGCAGACGTGCTCGGGCAGGACCATGACCAAGGACTTCAAGGACAAGTTCCCGAAGCAGGGCGAGACATTCGAATACGTCCACGCGTACTACGTGCCTAAGGAGCGGGCGAAGGAGCTGCGGCCGACTCTCGCGTGGTATCCGGACTTCCCGCGCTACTACCGTTTCGCCGTGCGCTGAACCGCGACATCGCCAGGTCGAACGTCACGGCGAGCAGGCAGATGCGCAGCGGCTCGATGATCGCGAAGATGGCGACGTCGAGGACGCCGGACGCCTCCTGCCAGAACATGCCCGAGTCGTGCGGCCCGATGATCGTGACGATGCCCTGCTTCAGCAACACTCCGGTGAGCTCGACACCGCCGTAGAACACGCAGAAGAGCAGGGCCGCGGGCACGCCCGCGGCGAGCATCAGCCTGATGGCGTGCAGTGGCGGGTAGTACTTCTCCTTGAACCCGTCGGGAGGGAACCTGTTCGCCCACCGCTTGACGACGCCGGGCGCCTTCTCCAGGGTCTTGGTGACCCTGCCGAGCTGCTTGTCGCCGAGCAGGATCCGCACGTCTTCCATCTGCCGGCCGTAGACGGCACCGGCGATCGCCAGCCAGGCGATCGGCAGGATGATGCCGTCCTTGACCGCGCCCTGGAACGGGGTGAACCAGCCGAGGTCGAAGGTGAACAGGTGGTGGAAGTGGATGGGGACCATCGGTCCCACGCCGTCGAAGATGTCCTTGGTGCCCACGAGGTTCTGCCACGCGAGCGTGCCTGACAACCAACCGAGGAACTCGCGACCGAGCTTCAACACGCCGAGCAGGCCGAAGAACATCCACAGCGACTCGAACACGGCGGCGAGCAGCCCGGTGACGGGGTTGAGGGTCTTCCTGGTGATGCCCTCGAAGATCTTGACGAGGATCCACGCGACGACGCCGGCGCCTGCGAACCACCAGGTGAAGTCGGTGCTCTCGGACGGTGCCCCGCCCAGCGGGTGGAGCTCCCAGCCGCGGTACTCGAGCTGCCGCACGTCGTCCATGAACAGGTCCCAGGCGGAGTACACGAGGAGGAACGGCATCAGGGACAGGCCGATCGACCTGATCAGCTCGCCCAGGCCCTCACGCTCCGGGGCCTTGATCGTCGGATCGACCGCCGCCTCGGACTGGCGCAGGCTCCACAGGGTGGGCAGCCCGCGCCGGACGGAGACGAACATGAGGACGTACGAGGTGAGGGTGCACAAGATGGCCAGCGACAGCAGCGCGTAGCCGGCCACCTTGTTGATGCCGTTGACGTGCGCGGCGACCTCGGCGATCAGGTCGTGCAGGCCGCGGCCGACGAGATACCAGGTGATGAGCGGCACCCAGAACTGCCCGAACAGACGCAGGGTCCTTCGGGGGATGCTGAGTGGCAGGCTGGACACGTCCATCGCCCCCGGAGCCTACCGGCAACCGGAGGAGGACCTACAGTGTGCTGGGCTGACGCGGAAGGATGACGAATGACCGAATCGGGCAGTGTGTTCCCCGGACGTCCCGACGACGAGTCGGGACGTCCCCGCGTCATGATCGTCGGCTCCGGGGGCACGGCGACCAACGACGGTGACGACCGGGAGGGCGAGTCGCCCGCGGACATGGTCGAGCAACCCGCGAAGGTCATGCGGATCGGCAACATGATCCGCCAGCTGCTCGAGGAGGTGCGGGCGGCGCCGCTGGACGAGAAGAGCCGCGCCCGGCTCGCCGAGATCCACCGCTCGTCGATCAAGGAGCTCGAGGACGGCCTCTCCGAGGACCTCGTGAGCGAGCTCGAACGGCTGAGCCTGCCGTTCACCGTCGACGAGATCCCGAGCGACGCCGAGCTGCGGATCGCGCAGGCGCAGCTGGTGGGCTGGCTGGAGGGCCTGTTCCACGGCATCCAGACGGCCCTGTTCGCCCAGCAGATGGCGGCGCGTGCGCAGCTGGAGCAGATGCGCCGGGCGTTGCCGCCTGGTGCCGTCCCCCAGGACGGTCAGCAGCCGGGGCACGGCGCCGGCCCGTACCTCTGACCCCGCTCCGCGATCAGCGGAGCGAGTGGCTCGGTTCGGCGAGGTCGAACAGCGCGGCGAGCGTTCTGGCGACTCCGTCGTCGTCGTTGGTGGGGGCCCGCGCGGTGACGACGTCGAGCACGTCGGGATGGGCGTTGCGCATCGCGTAGGAGCGACCTGCCCAGCGCAGCATCTCCAGGTCGTTGGGCATGTCGCCGAAGGCGACGACGTCGGCGGCGTCGATCCCACGCTCGGCGCACAGCGCAGCGACCGCGCTGGCCTTGGTCACCCCGTACGCGCTGATCTCGACCAGGCCCGATCCGAAGCCGGAGTGCGTGCACGTCGCGAGCGTGCCGACGGTGTCGGTCAGCCGGGCGAGCAGCGCGTCGGAGTCGCCGTCCGGGTGCTTGGCCAGCAGCTTCGCCGCGGGACGCGACGTCAGGGTGGCGAGGTCGACCTGCTCGTGCGGTTCGACCGCGCGGTAGTCGGCCTGCGCGGCGAAGTCCCAGCCGTACTCGGCGGCGAACGCGACCTTCGGCACGGCGCGATCGATGACGTCGACGAGGTGCGCCAGCAGATCGGGCGCCATCGGGTGCGCCGTCAGGATCTCCTCGTGCCGCAGGTCGACGACGAGTGCGCCGTTGGAGCAGACCGCGAGCCCGTGCTCGCCGGCGTGCTCGGCCATGCCGTCCATCCAGCGCGGTGGACGCCCGGTGACGAACACGACCTCGGCGCCCGCGGCCTCGACCGCCGCGAGCACCGCGTGGGTGTACGGGGACACGGTGCGGTCGGTGCGAAGGAGGGTGCCGTCGAGGTCGGTGGCGACGAGGCGAGGAGGGCGGGGCGGCACGCCTCAAGGCTATCCGCTCGAACGCCGACCCGGTCCGTCCCAGCTGGGTCCCCGGTGGTGGTCCTGGCCCTCGCTGGGGTCCCCGGCTGTGGTGCGGGCCCCCGTTGGGGTCCCCAGCCGGTCACGGGTGACGCGGCGTGGATCAGGCGAGGAGGCGGCGGGCCAGGGCGGTGTGGGTGACGAGCGAGGTGCCGATGCCGCCGGCCTTCACCGCGCGGACGGCGTCCGCCTTGCGGGCGTCGTAGGCGAGGGTGAGGACCGACCTGGTGCGGCGCAGGTCGGCCGGGCCGACCCCGATCACCCGCGAGCGCAGCCCGGGATCGAGCGGTGCGCCGTCGCGGTCGAACACGACCCCGCAGGTCTCCGCGGTGGCGCCGGCCCTGGCGAGCGAGCGGCGTTCGCGCTCGCCCAGCGCGTCGTACACCGTCGACAGACCGGTACCCCAGGCCCCGACCGAGATCACGGCGACGGACAGCCGCCGGTAGTGGCTGTGCGCCCGCGCCACGAGGGCCTCGCGGCGCAGCGCGGTCGCGGCGCCGGCGTCGGGGACGAGCAGCGGCGCGTAGAAGGTGACGGCCGAGCCGCCGGACGCCTCGGCCACCTTGCGGGTGACGTCGACGGTGCTCGCGTCGACGTCGGACCTGGCCAGTGCGCCGCACAGCTGGACTGCCGAGCACGGCGGCAGCTCGGTGAGCTGGGCCGCGAGGTCGAGCAGCGAGCGCCCCCACGCGATCCCCACGACGTCGCCCGGCTCGACCACCTCGGCCAGGTGGTCGGCCGCGAGGCGGGAGATCTGGTGCCTGAGCACGGCTGGCTCGTCGTCGTCGAGGTCGGCGACGACGACGTGCTCGTACCCCAGGCGCAGCCGGACGGCCTCGGACAGGTCGGTGTCGATCTCTGCCGGCCGGCCGATCTGGATGGTCACGAGACCCTCGCTGTGCGCCCGTTCGAGCAGCCGGGCGACCTTGAACCTGCTGAGACCGAGCTCCTCGCCGATCTGGATCTTCGACCGGCCGTCGAGGTGGAACCGTCGTGCCACGGCCGTGAGCTGGACGAGCTCCGCCGGGCCCAGCCGCCTGCGCTCTGTCGTCGGCATGGCGGCTCCCGGCTGGACGGCGTGTCGCCGTCGGTGCGCGGGGCTTGACAGCCCGTGCTGACGGCGCTGTACTCAGCGTACTCGTTCGAGCGTCGGTTCGCTCATCTGAGCGCACCGCGAGGAGGCTGCATGCGGGCGGCGGTCATCACCACCCCGGGCGACATCACCGTCCGGGAGGTGCCCGACCCGACGCCGGGACCCGGCGCGATCGTCGTACGGGTCGGCGCGTGCGGCGTGTGCGGCACCGACCTGCACATCGCCGACGGCGAGTTCCCGCCGACGCCGTACCCGATCGTGCCCGGACACGAGTTCAGCGGCACGGTCGTCGCGCTCGGCGCCGACGTCCGTGCCGACGTGCGCGAGGGAGACCGGGTCGCCGTCGACCCGTCGCTGTTCTGCGGGCGCTGCGCCGAGTGCAGGCGCGGGCGCGGCAACCTGTGCGAGAACTGGGGAGCGACGGGCGACACCGTCGACGGCGCGTTCGCCGAGTACGTCTCGGTGCCCGCCGTCCAGGCGTACGGCATGCCCGATCACCTGTCGTGGTCGGAGGGAGCGCTCGTCGAGCCGGTCTCGTGCGCCGTCCACGGTCTGCACCGGTTGGGTGTCGAGGTGGGCGAGCGGGTGCTCGTGGTCGGCGCTGGCACCATGGGACTGCTCATCTCGCAGCTCGCCCAGCGCGCGGGTGGCGTGGTGAGTGTCGTCGACCGCAACCCGGCCCGGCTGCCCGCGGCCGCCGAGATCGGCGCGCACGCGACCGCCGAGTCGGTCGAGGCGCTCGACGCGCCGCCGTTCGACGTCGCTGTCGACGTCACGGGTGCTCCGCCCGCGATCGAGGCGGCGTTCGGCGCGTTGCGCCGCGGCGGCCGGCTGCAGATCTTCGGTGTCGCCGCGGCCGAGGCGCGGGTCAGCCTTTCGCCGTTCCGCATCTACAACGACGAGATCACCATCGTCGGCTCGATGGCCGTGCTCAACAGCTACGGCAAGGCGCTGGAGCTCGTCGGCTCCGGCGCCGTCCAGGTCGGCGGGCTCGTCACCGACACGCTGCCGCTCGGGCGATACGCCGACGCGCTGCAGCGTGTACGCGATGGTGCCGGACTGAAGGTCCACGTCGATCCGGCACTGCCCGACTAGTCAGGCCCGACGTTCGAGGAGGTCCGCAATGGCGCGGAGCAGGCTGGTCACGGGAGCGGCACTCGTCGCCGCCGGAGCACTGCTCACGGGGTGCGCGGGCGCGGGCGCGATCGGCGGCGGGAGTGACAGCACGCAGCTGACCATCGCGATCGACGCGATCGCGCTCTCGTCCCGGTTCGAGCGCGACAACCCCGGCATCGAGCTCGACTTCGTCTCGTTGCCGGAGAACGAGGCGCGCGCGAAGATCACGACGTCCGTGGCGACCGGCGGCGGCG
This sequence comes from Streptosporangiales bacterium, assembly GCA_009379955.1. Taxonomy (NCBI): domain Bacteria; kingdom Bacillati; phylum Actinomycetota; class Actinomycetes; order Streptosporangiales; species Streptosporangiales bacterium. The sequence goes on from WHST01000004.1 coordinate 89,086, forward strand.
AGTACGACGTCACGATGATCAGCAACTACGAGACGCAGATGTGGGCCGAGAACGGCTGGATCACCAACCTGCAGCCGTACATCGACGAGTCGCCTTCGTACGACGCCGACGACTTCATCCCGTCGCTGAAGGAATCCCTCTCCTACGAGGGCGACATGTACTCCGTGCCGTTCTACGGCGAGTCGTCGTTCCTCACCTACCGCGAGGACCTGTTCGAGAAGGCGGGCCTGACCATGCCGGCCAAGCCGACCTGGCCGCAGGTCGCGGAGCTCGCCAAGAAGCTGGACGATCCCGAGAATGGTGTGTCGGGCATCTGCCTGCGCGGCATCCCCGGTTGGGGTGAGGTGCTCGCGCCCCTCGACACCGTCATCAACACGTTCGGCGGCCGCTGGTTCGACGAGAACTGGAACGCGCAGCTCACCTCGCCCGAGGTGAAGGAGGCCGTGCAGTTCTACGTCGACACCGTGCGGGAGAGCGGGCAGACCGGCGCCGCGGCGAGCAACTTCGGCGACTGCCTCACCCGCTACAGCCAGGGGCAGGCCGCGATGTGGTACGACGCGACGTCGATGGTCAGCACCACCGAGGACAAGGCCGAGAGCGAGGTCGAGGGCAAGAACGGCTACGCGCCCGCACCGGTGGTGAAGACGGAGTCGTCGGGCTGGCTCTACACCTGGTCGCTCGGCATCCCGCGCACGTCCGAGCACAAGGACGACGCCTGGAAGTTCGTCGAGTGGATGACGAACAAGGAGTACATCGAGACCGTCGGCGAGGAGCTCGGCTGGGCGCGCGTGCCACCGGGGAGCCGGCAGTCGACGTACGAGATCCCGCAGGTCGAGGATGCCGCGCAGGCGTACGCGGGTCCCACGTTGCAGGCCCTGGAGACCGCGGACGAGAAGAAGCCGACGGTGCAGGCGGTGCCGTACCAGGGCATCCAGTTCCTGCGGATACCGGAGTTCCAGGACCTCGGCACCAGGGTCAGCCAGCAGATCGCCGCGGCGATCGCCGGCAACGTCACCGTCGACGAGGCGCTCGAGCAGTCGCAGCGATATGCGCAGAGCGTCGGCGAGAGCTATCGAGAGTAGGTCGACATGACGACGACCACCGCGAACGTGACCGCGCCCCAGGCCGCCCCCGGCGGGTCACGTGCGTCCGAGCGTCGCGAGGGCTGGATGCGGCGTGGGCCGCTGCTCCCCGCCCTGGTGTTCGCCATCATCGTCACGCAGCTGCCGTTCCTCGCGACCCTGTACTACTCCACCCAGTCGTGGAACCTCGTACGTCCCGGGTCGCGGCAGTTCGTGGGACTCGCCAACTACGGGGCCGTGTTCGCCGACCGCACCTTCCGGGAGGCCGCGCTGAACTCGATCCTGATCACCGTCGGCTGCGTCCTGGTCGCGATGCTGCTGGGCATCGGTCTCGCCCTGCTGCTCGACCGGCCGTTCCGCGGCCGCGGCATCGTCCGCACGCTGCTCATCACGCCGTTCCTGGTGATGCCGGTGGCGGGCGCGCTGCTGTGGAAGACGACGATGTTCGACCCCATCTTCGGCATCGTCAACTTCGTGCTCGGCCCGCTCGGCTTCGGTGACTTCGCCTGGCTCACGAGCAGCCCGCTGTTCTCGATCGTCGCCGCGCTGGTCTGGCAGTGGACGCCGTTCATGATGCTGCTCGTCCTCGCCGGCCTGCAGAGCCAGTCGGGTGAGGTGCTCGAGGCCGCGTCGGTCGACGGCGCGAGCCGGTGGCAGACGTTCGTGTCGATCACGCTGCCGCACCTGCGGCGCTACATCGAGCTCGGCGTGCTGCTGGGCGCGATCTACGTGGTCAACACGTTCGACACGATCTACATGATGGCCCAGGGCGGGCCTGGCACGTCGAGCGCCAACCTGCCCTTCTACCTCTACCAGCGCGCGTTCCTCGGCTTCGACGTCGGCCAGGCCGCGGCGCTCGGCGTGGTCGTGGTGATCGGCACCATCATCGTCGCCACCGCGGCCCTGCGGCTGCTGTTCAGGAGCTTCAACGTGGAGGGCCAGTCATGAGCGCCATCACCGCACAGGGCGGTCCGCGGCAGAGGTCGGCGGGCGGCGGCCTGCTCACGGTCGCCACCTGGATCATCGGGCTCGGGTTCTTCTTCCCGGTGCTGTGGATGGTGCTGACCGGCTTCAAGCAGGAGCGTGACGCGTACACCGACGTGCCGCGCGTGGTGTTCGCGCCGACGCTGCAGCAGTTCGCCAACGTCTTCGAGCGCGGCGTGCTGCCCTACCTCGGTAACTCGGCGTTCGCGACGCTGGTGTCGACGATCCTCGTCGTCCTGCTCGCGACGCCGGCGGCGTACGCGCTGTCGATGCGGCCGGTGAAGAAGACCCAGGACGTGCTGTTCTTCTTCATCTCCACCAAGATGCTGCCGGTCGCCGCGGTGATCGTGCCTCTTTACGTGGCCGCGCAGGCGCTGTCGATGCTCGACAACGTGTGGATGCTGATCATCCTCTACACCTCGATGAACCTGCCGATCGCGGTGTGGATGATGCGGTCGTTCTTCCAGGAGGTGCCTGGCGCGATCGTCGAGGCCGCGTCCGTCGACGGAGCCAGCCTGTGGCGCACGCTGTGGCAGATCATCCTGCCGGTCATCGCGCCGGGGCTGGCCGCCACGGCGCTGATCTGCGTGATCTTCTCGTGGAACGAGTTCTTCTTCGCGGTCAACCTGACGGCGTCCAACGCCGCCACCGTCCCGGTGTTCCTCGTCGGGTTCATCACGACGAAGGGCCAGTACTTCGCGCAGCTGTCGGCGGCCGCGACGCTCGCCTCGTTGCCGGTCATCGTCGCCGGCTGGATCGCGCAGAAGCAGCTCGTCCGCGGCCTGTCGATGGGCGCGGTGAAGTAGCCGCGCCTCCATTCAGCCGACCGGCTTGAGCACGTCGCGGTTGCCGAGGTACGGGCGCAGCGCCTGCGGGACGTACACCGAGCCGTCGGCCTGCTGGTGGTTCTCCAGGATCGCGACGATCCAGCGCGTGGTCGCGAGCGTGCCGTTGAGCGTGGCGGCGTACGCCGGCTTGTTCTTGTCGTCGCGGTATCTGATGTTGAGGCGTCGGGTCTGGAACTGCGTGCAGTTCGACGTGGACGTCACCTCGCGGTAGCGGTCCTGCGACGGCACCCACGCCTCGCAGTCGTACTTGCGGGCCGCGGACGAGCCGAGGTCTCCCGCGGCGACGTCGATGACGCGGTAGGGCAGCTCGACGTTCGCGAGCATGTCCTTCTCGAAGTTCAGCAGCCGCAGGTGCTCGTCGTGCGCGTCCTCGGGACGGCAGTAGACGAACATCTCGATCTTGTCGAACTGGTGCACGCGGATGATGCCGCGGGTGTCCTTGCCGTACGAGCCCGCCTCGCGCCGAAAGCACGTCGACCAGCCCGCGTAGCGCCGCGGGCCGTCGAGGTCGAGGATCTCGTCCATGTGGTAGCCGGCGAGCGGCACCTCCGACGTGCCGACGAGGTAGAGGTCCTCGTCGTCGAGGTGGTAGACCTCGGCGGCATGCTCACCGAGGAAGCCCGTGCCCTCCATGACCTCGGGCTTGACGAGGACGGGCGGGGTCATCGGCGTGAACCCGTTGTCGACGGCGGTGCGCAGGGCGAGGAACAGCAGCGCCTGCTGCAGCTCGACGCCGACGCCGCGGAGGAAGTAGAAGCGCGCGCCGGAGACCTTGGCGCCGCGCTCCATGTCGATGGCGGCGAGTCCCTCGCCGAGCGCCAGGTGGTCGCGCGGCTCGAAGGCGAGCCGCGTGCGCTCGCCGACCTCTTCGAGGACGGTGTAGTCGTCCTCGCCGCCGGCCGGCGCGCCGTCCTCGACGACGTTCGACAGCCGGAGCATCAGCGCGCGTGCCTCGGCGTCGGCCTCGTTCTGGTCGGACTCGGCCTGCTTCACCTGACCCGCGAGCTCCCTGGCCCCGGCGAGCAGTGCCTCACGCTCGTCACCCTGGGCGCGGGAGACCTGCTTGCCCGACGCCTTCTGCTCGGCGCGCAGGGTGTCGAAGCGTGCGATGGCGGCGCGGCGGCGTTCGTCGGCCGCAAGGTAGGCGTCGACGATGCTCTCGTCCTCACCGCGGGCACGCTGCGACGCGCGCACCAGGTCGGGTTGCTCGCGTAGCAGTCTCGGGTCGATCACGGGGTCGAGGTTACTCGCGCACCCCTGCGGTGCTGCCACCGGTTTCCTGCGTGCGGGTGATCAGTGGCGGCCGGCGCGGATCTGTTCGAGCCAGGCCCCGGCGTCGCGGAAGTCCTTGTCGGACGTGCCGTCGCGGACGATCGGCGCGTACTGGTCCTCGCGCGGGTAGCTGCCGAGGAACCTGACGTCGGCGCACACCCGGCGCAGCGCCGACAGCGCCTCGCCGACCCGCATGTCGTGGACGTGGCCCTCGCAGTCGATGGAGAAGCAGTAGCGCCCGTGCCCGTTGCCGGTGGGGCGGGAGTCGATGCGGCTGAGGTTGACGCCGCGGACGGAGAACTCGGTGAGGATCTCGAGCAGCGCGCCCGGGTGGTCGTCGCGGATGAACGCCACGAGCGACGTGCGGTCGGCGCCGGTGGGTGCCGCGGCGGCGGACGGCCTGCTGACGAGCACGAACCTGGTGACGGCGTCCGGCCGGTCGCCGATGTGGTCGGCGACGACCTGCAGGCCGTAGTGGTCGACGGCGAGGGGCGACGCGACGGCCGCGTCGTACTGGTCGGTACTCGCGACCTCGGCCGCGGCGGCCGCCGTCGACGCGGCGGGGATGACCTTGACGTCGGGCAGGTGCGTCGCGAGCCAGCCTCGGCACTGCGCGGCCGCGTGCGGGTGGGTCGCGAGCACGCGCACGGTGTCGAGGGTGACGCCGGGCCGCGCGGCGAGCACGAACCTGATCGGCAGCAGCACCTCCCTGGTGATGACCAGGGGGTCGCCCGTCGCCAGCTCGTCGAGGGTCGCCGGGACGGCGCCTTCGACGGAGTTCTCGATCGGCACCATGGCGGCGGTGGCATCGCCGCGGCGTACGGCGTCGAGTGCGGCGGGGACCGTGGCGCAGGGTTCGAGGTCGGAGCCGGCCGACGCGGCGGGCACACGCAGCAGCGCCTCCTCGGTGAACGTGCCCTGCGGACCGAGATAGGCGTACCTCGCGGGTGGAACTCCTGGCATGCCGGCGAGGGTACCTCTGCGTGGCGCGCCACCAGCCGGCGCATAGATTGACGGGCGTGGACCGAGACGAGGTGCGTACGCTGCTCGCCGCCGTCGCCGCGGGCGACGTGACGGTCGAGACCGGGCTCGACCGGCTGGCCGACGGCCCGTTCGGCGCGAACGGCTCGGGGTTCGTCGATCTCGGCTTCGCGCGCGTCGACACCCATCGCGGCCTGCGCACCGGAGATCCCGAGGTCGTCTACGCGGCGGGCAAGCAGCCTGACCAGGTCGTCGCGCTGCTACGGACCCTCGTGGACCAGCCGGGCGAACGTCCCGCCGTGGCGACGCGGCTGGGTGACGAAGGGCTCGCTGCGGTCCGCGCGGCGTTCCCCGACGCCGCGGTCGACGAGGTCGGCAGGTGCGCTGCCGTTGGCGTGCTCCCCGTGCCGACCGGGCGCGTGGCCGTGGTGTGCGCGGGCACCAGCGACCTGCCGGTGGCCCGCGAGGCCGCGTTCGTGGCGCGCGCGTTCGGCACCGAGGTCGACGAGATCGACGACGTCGGCGTCGCCGGCATCCACCGGCTGCTCGCGGAACGGGAGCGACTCGACGCCGCCGACTGCCTCGTCGTCGTGGCGGGCATGGAGGGTGCGCTGCCCAGTGTGGTCGGCGGTCTCGTGGGCGCTCCGCTCGTGGCCGTCCCGACGTCGGTCGGATACGGCGCGTCGTTCGGCGGGCTCGCGGCACTGCTCGCGATGCTCAACTCCTGCGCACCAGGCGTCGCGGTGTGCAACATCGACAACGGCTTCGGCGGCGGGGTCTTCGCCGCCCGCGTCGCGCGCCGTGCGGCGGGTGTGCACCGGTGATCGGCTGGTTCGACGTGGTCGGCGGTGCGAGCGGCGACATGATGCTCGGCGCGCTCGTCGACGCCGGCGTCCCGCTCGAGGTGCTGCAGGACGCGGTCGACGCCGTCGGCGTCGAGCCTGTCGAGCTCACGGCGGAACGGGTGAGCCGGCACGGGCTGGCCGCCACCCGGGTGCACGTCCGCGCCGCGGAGTCCGGTGTCACGCGGACGTGGGACGACGTCCGCGCGCTGCTCGACGCCGCCGCGCTCGACGCCGGCGTACGCGACCGCGCACACGACGCGTTCGCGCGGCTTGCCCGCGCCGAGGCCGCGTCGCACGGCATCCCGGTCGACCGCGTGCACTTCCACGAGGTCGGCGCACTCGACTCGATCGCCGACGTCGTCGGCGCGAGCGCTGGCCTGCACGCCCTCGCACTCGACCGCGTCGTGGTCTCGCCGGTCCCGCTCGGATCCGGTGTCACCCGGGGCATGCACGGCGGCATCCCGCTGCCCGCGCCGGCCGCGCTGGCGGTGCTCGGCGAGGCGGGCGCACCGGTGTTCGGCGGCGACGTCCCGCTCGAACGCACCACCCCAACGGGTGCGGCCCTGCTGGCGGCGGCGGCGCACGACTGGGGGCCGCTGCCGCCGATGCGCGTCGACCGCGTGGGCGTCGGTGCGGGCGGCCGCGATCCGCGCGAGGTGCCGAACGTCCTGCGCCTCGTCGTCGGCACGCCGGCACGTCCGGGCGACGGTGTGGCGTCGACCGACCTGCTCCTCGCCGCCAACGTCGACGACCTCGACCCGCGGCTGTGGCCGACCGTGCTGGCGCGGCTCCTCGACGCCGGCGCCGCCGACGCGTGGCTGACCCCGATCCTGATGAAGAAGGGCCGTCCGGCGCACACGGTCACCGCGCTCGTCGCCGCCGGTCACGCCGACGCGGTCCGCCGCGCGATCTACGAGGAGACGTCGACGATCGGCGTGCGCGAGACGTCCGTCCGCAAGGGTGCGCTCGACCGGCAGGTGCACGAGGTCGACGTCGACGGCGCCACGGTGCGGGTGAAGGTCGCGGTGCTCGACGGTGCCGTCGTCAACGTCCAGCCGGAGTACGACGACGTCGTGGCGGCCGCGGATCGCCTCCGTCGCCCGGTGAAGACCGTCCTGGCGGCGGCGCAGGCGGCGGCTCACCGGTTCGGCGGCACCCGCGACGACCTACGCTGAACGCATGGCCAGGTCCGACCCGAACGCGTGGACGCCGGGCGAGCTGCGGCTCACCTGGGTCGCGGGTGAGCGCCTCGCCGTGAGCAACCTGCCGCCGCGCCGTTCCCTCACCTGGCTGGCGGGCCAGGGCGTGACGCACGTGGTGAACTGCCGGGCCATGGTCCAGACCTGGGTCACCCGCGACCTCGTCGCCGAGCGCGCCGTCTTCGGCAGGTCCCGGGTCGCGCACGCGCCGATGTGGGACCTCGGCCGCCCGCAGAGCCCACGGCTGTGGCGGTCGGCGGTGCGCTTCGCGGTCCTGGCGCTCGACGACCCCGACGCCGCGGTGCTCGTCCACTGCCAGCAGGGCAGGCGGCGGTCGATCCTCGTGACGTACGCCGTGCTCCGCATGCGCGGTCACTCCGCGGAGGCGGCGAGCCGGCTGATCGCCGACTCCCGGGCGGAGGCCCAGCTCGTCCCCGCGTACCTGACGAGCGTCGAACGGTGGCTGGCCAGGACGGTCACGTCGTAGGACGGCCGGGCGCGTCTGCGGCTCGAGGTCGCGTAGCGTCCGGACAATGGTCACTCCGACTCGATCCGGCCGGAGATGCCTGACACGTAACGAGCGCGATCACCTCGGTAGCCTGGCGCGCATGCCTGCTCAGGTGTGGCGCCGCCGACCGGTGCGCGTCCGTCGCTGGTGCGCACTGCTGGGAGCGGCCCTCGTGGCCGCGCTCGCGGTCTGCCTGCCCGCCGATGAGGCCGCGGCCGAGCCCACCCGGGTGCCGGGTCCTGTGGTCGTCGTCGGACTCGCCGGGCTCACCTGGCAGGACGTCGACCCCGAGGTGACGCCCACGTTGTGGCGGATGGCGGGTGAGGGCTCGGCCGGCTCGATGACCGCGAGGGTGAACGCGCGGCTCACCTGCCCGGTCGAGGCCTGGCTCACCGTCGGCGCCGGCAGCCGGGCACTGATGCCGATACCGCCCGAGGACGACGAGTCGCCGACGCCCACGCCGACCTCCTCGATGGCGGAGACACGGTGCGCCGACTACCCGCGGACGAGCGTCTCACGCGGCGAGCGCACGGTCGACGGCTGGTCCGACTACGTCGAGCAGAACGCCGAGGGTGAGTACGGCACCAGGCTCGGCGCGCTTCCCCAGGTCCTCGCCGAGCACGGCGAGTGCGTCGGCGCCGTCGGTGCCGGCGCGGTGCTCGCGTCCGCGACGCCCGACGGCAGGGTGACGGGCACGCGGGGGCGGCTCACCGACCTCGACGGCATCACGTCGCAGTGCCCGCTGACGTTCGTCGACGCAGGGGCCGGGCCGAGCCCCGCCGAGGCCGAGGCGACGGTGGCCGAGGTGAGGCGGACGGTGCCCGGCGCCACCGTGCTCGTCCTCGGCCTGTCGGACCGGTACGACTACGCGCAGATGCACGTCGCGATCGCGTACGGACCGACCATGGGAACGGAGCCGTACGAGCAGCGGTGGCTCGGGAGCGCGTCGACGCGTCGCGACGATATCGTCCAGCTCACCGACGTCACGCCGACGCTGCTCCAGCTGCTCGGCCACGGCGGCGCGCAGACGAGCCAGATGAGCGGCGCGCCGATGCGCGCGACGACCTCGTACGGTCCCGACACCACCACCGCGGACGTGGTGGAGACGCTGCGCGGGGTCGACCGCGCGAACAAGGTCAGCCGCGACCTCACGCCCGCGTTCATCGCCGTGCTCGAGGTCGCCCAGCTGGTCATCTACCTCATCGCGGCGATCGGACTGCGCCGCCGGTGGTCGACGCCGGGACAGCGCAGGCGGGTGCTGCAGGTCGTCAGGACGAGCGCGCTCGTGGGCGCGTCCGTGCTGCCGGCGACGTTCCTCGCCAACCTCGTGCCGTGGTGGCGGGTCGTCCATCCGCTCCCCGCGCTCATCGGCACCTGTGCCGTGTTCGTCGCGGCGATTCTCGGTGTGGCGGTGGCCGGCCCGTGGCGACGGCATGTCATCGGACCGCCGACCGTCGTCGCGGCCGCGATGGCGGTGGTGCTCGGCGTGGACGTGATGACCGGCTCGAACATGCAGCTGTCGAGCGTGCTCGGCTACCCCGTCGTGATCGGCGCGCGGTTCTACGGCTTCGGCAACACCATGTTCGCGCTCTTCGCGACCGGGACGCTGCTGTTCCTCGCCGGCCTCTACCACTGGCTCGCGACCCGCCTGCGCAGGTACCTCGTGCTGCTCCTCGTCCTCGTCCTCGGCGGGTTCGCCGTCCTGCTCGACGGCTGGCCTGCGTTCGGCAGTGACTTCGGCGGCGTCATCGCGTTCGTGCCCGGCGTCATCGTGCTCGCGCTGCTGCTCACCGGCCGGCGGCTCAACCTGAAGTGGCTGCTCGGCGTCGCCGTGTCCGGCGTCCTCGTCGTCGGCGTGATCGCGTTCATCGACTACCGCAGGCCGAGCCAGGAGCAGTCACACCTCGGCCGGTTCGTCGGGCAGGTGCTGAACGGTGAGGCCTGGCAGGTGGTGCTGCGCAAGCTCGGCGCGAACCTGTCGATCCTCGTGTCGAGCTACGGCCTGGCGCTGCTCATCGTCGTCGGCGTGCTGTTCCTCGCCTTCGTCCTGCTGCGGCCGGTCGAGTGGCGCGCACCGGCGCTGCAACGGGTCTTCGTGCGCGCGCCCGAGTTCCGCGCCGGCCTGCTCGCCAGCCTCGTCACCCTGGTGATCGGCGGCCTGCTGAACGACTCGGGCATCGCGATCCCCGCGATGGGGATGATGTTCGCCATACCTCTCGCCATCGCGGCGAGCGCCCGTGCGGTCGAGGACGACGACGCCCCGGCGCCGCAGTCGGTCGACGCCGGCGAGCCGTCGCCGTCGCGTCAGGGTTGACCCGACGGCAGGGCGGTCGGACTCCGGCCCGGCATCCTGATGATCACCACCAGGGCCGCGATCAGCAGCGCCGTGGTGAGGTACGGCGCCACCTCGGCGCGGTAGAACAGCGTCGCCACCCGGACGTCGTCGGGCAGCGTCGTGCGGCCCGGCACGTACGCGAGCGAGAGCACGATGCCGCGGACCAGGAAGAGTCCGTCGAGCCGGCTGGCCGGCAGCAGGGCGAGGAACGCCCAGCCGAACGCGTCGTACCAGGGCAGGGCGTACGGCGCCGTGAACAGCCACGCGATCCCCAGCGCGCCGGTCACCCAGACGGCCGTGCGGAGCCGCTCGTCCGGCAGCGGTCCCGGTCCTGGCATCGGGCCGGTGTCCGCGGGTCCCCAGCGTCGATGCGCCCACCGCAGCAGCAGGGCCGCGACGACCAGGAGGGCGACGACGCCCAGGATCCGCAGGATCAACCGGGTCGGTCCGTGGCCGATGAGCGGTTCGATGGTCTCGGCGAGCAGGCGTCCCGGCGTCGCCAGCGAGATGTACCTCGACGCGCGGTAGAGCTGGTCGAACGCATGCGGTCCTGCGGTGGCGTAGAGGCCGGCGAACACCAGGACGGACACGCCACCGGTCAGCAGCAGCGTGCGGAACCGTCGGCAGAGAGCCCAGGCGATGCCGGCCGCACCGAGTGCGGCGGGCAGCTTCACGGCCATCGCGACGGCGAGCAGCACTCCTGAGGCGACGGGACTCCGGCGGACGGCGAGCACCGCCGCGACGAGCAGCGCGACCATGAGCGTGTCGACGTGCAGCCCGTTGACCGCGGCGTACAGCAGCAACGGGTTGACCGACCACAGGACCATCGCGCGCCGCTGCCGTGCCGGGTCGCCGCGGGTGGCGCGGTAGAGCAGCACGGCGGTGAGCAGGAACGCCAGGGCGTTGACCACCGCGAGGACCAGGATGGTCGTGCGCACGGAGGTGCCGCCGATGTGCGACGCGAGTTCCTGCTCCATCGTGGTCACCGGGCCGTAGACCGATGTCGTGTCCTGCCAGGGAGGCTCCGCGGCCGCGACGACCGGGTCGCCGTCCGCGGCGGCCTCGCTCGGCGTGACGGCGTACGGGTCGAAGCCGAGCGCTGCGACGCGTCCGTACGCCACGTAGCTCAGGTGGTCGGCGGAGCCCATCGGCGGGACGATCGCGAGTGCGCAGGTGGCGAGCACGCCGGCGAGCAGGAGCCGCCGGGGGCACGGGCGCCATCCCTTGCGCAGCGCGGCCAGCGCGGTGCCGAACGAGATCGCGCCGAGGAGCAGCGCGGAGCCGAGCAGCCGGACCATCGTCCACGCCTCGGGCCGTGTGTCGAACGCGTACGGCGGGAGGCCGGTCGGGTCGCCGAGCGCCGGTTGGGCGGCGGACGGGCCGAGCAGGCCGGCGAGGACGACGAGCAGGAGGGACCCGGCGATGCCGGCCAGCGCGGCGCGACCGGCGACGGTGGCGCCCCGCGCGACCGGTTCGGCTCCCATCGGTGTCGTCAGCGCCTGCTGCCGGCCGTCCTCGGCCTCCCGACCGGCGCCGGCGTGACCTCGCGGAGCAGGGCGAAGGCGACGTGGGCGAACTGGCGGCCGCGGTGGATCTGCGCGCGCAGGTCGGTGCCCGTGACCCGGTGCGCGAACGGCATCTCGACCTCGAGGACCCGGAAGCCCCTGCGCAGCAGGTCGATGGTGAGCGCGGTCTCGACGCCGAAGCCGTACGCCAGCGGGCGCGCGGCCTCGAACGCCTGCCGCGTGAGACAGCGCTGGCCGTTCAGCGGTTGGGTCGCCTGCCAGCCCGTCGCGCGCCTGATGCCCTCGCGGGACAGCCGGACGACGAACCCGTGGCCGCCGCCACCGCCGGCGCCGGGCATGATCGCGATCGTCATGTCCGCCGCGCCGGAGACGACCGGGGTGACCAGGCCGCCGGCGGCACCCGCGGTCTCGGCGAGGTCGGCGTCGAGGAAGAGCAGGTGCCGCGGCGTCTCACGTTGCTCACGGTCGTCGACCACCGACACGACCTCGGCCCCGCTCGTCATGGCCGCGCTCTTGCCGCGGTTGCGGTCGTGCCGGACGACGAGGGCACCGGCCCTGCGCGCCGCCGCGGTGGTCGCGTCGGTCGAGCCGTCGTCGACGACGACCACCACGCCGACGCCGTCGATGCTCTGCGCCGCGCGGACGGTGGCCTCGATGCGGTCGGCCTCGTTCTTGGCGGGGATCACGACGGCGACGTCTCCGGTACCCGGCATGGGGGGAGCCTACTTGCCGGATCTTGTGATCTCCTTACGTCCCCGTCGATGCGGCGACACGTGTGCCGGACGCGTTCTAGCGTCGGGGCATGCGCGTACTCGTGACCGGCGGTGCCGGGTTCGTCGGCTCGCACGTCGTGGAGGCGTTGCTCGCGGAGGACCACGAGGTTCGGGTGCTCGACCTGTGCGACGCCCGCTCGCCGAGCCTCGACCATGTCCGGGGAGACGTCCGCGACGGCGCGGTCGTGGCCCGCGCACTTGCCGGCGTCGACGCGATCTGCCACCAGGCGGCGATGGTCGGGCTCGGCGCCGACCTCGTCGCGGACCTGCCGGCGTACGTCGGATGCAACGACCTCGGCACGGCCGTCGTGCTCGCCCAAGCGGCGGAGCGCGGCGTCGGGCACGTCGTGCTGGCGTCGAGCATGGTGGTGTACGGCGAGGGCGGCTACGCCTGTGCCGAGCACGGGGTCGTGCGCCCGCTGCCCCGTGAGGCGGCCGACCTGGCCGCCGGCCGGTTCGAGCCGCGCTGCCCGAGCTGCGGCGCCGGGCTCGTCACACGGCGGGTCACCGAGGACGAGCCGCTCGACCCGCGCAACGTGTATGCGGCGACGAAGGTCGCGCAGGAGCACCTCGCGGCGGTATGGGCACGCGAGACCGGCGGGTCGGCGATCGCGTTGCGGTACCACAACGTCTACGGGCCGCGGATGCCCAGGGACACGCCGTACGCGGGGGTCGCGAGCATCTTCGGGTCTGCGCTGCGGCGCGGCGAGGCGCCGCGGGTCTTCGAGGACGGCGGTCAGCTGCGCGACTTCGTGCACGTCCGCGACGTGGCGGCGGCGAACGTCGGGGCGGCGACGGCGACCGCCGCGCCCGGGACGCTGCGTGCGTACAACGTCGCCAGCGGCGAGCCGCACACGGTCGGCGACCTGGCCGCCGCGCTCGCCGAGGCGCACCGGGGTCCCGCGCCCGTGGTCACCGGCGAGTACCGGCTGGGGGACGTCAGGCACGTCGTCGCGTCCCCGGCCCTGATCGCCGACGAGCTCGCCCACGTCTCAACCGTCCGCTTCGCCGACGGCGTCGCCGAGTTCGCCCAGCTCGCCGAGTTGTCAGAGCCTCCGCAGGTCATGGCGCGCTGAGGTTCGGACAGGTCAGCCGAGGGGGAGCCGCACGACGAAGCGGCAGCCGGGTCCGCTGTTGGTCACGCCGATCTCGCCCGCGTGGGCCTCGACGATGCCGCGCGCGATCGCGAGACCGAGACCGCCGCCGCCGGACGACGTCGGCGTGCGCGCCGCCTCGCCGCGGAACGCCACGTCGAACACGTGCGGCAGGTCGGTCTCGGGGATGCCGCCGCACGCGTCGCTCACGGCGAGGTTCGCCGCGCCCTCGGCGAGGTCGGCGGTGACCTCGATGGTGCCGTCGGACGGCGTGTGCCTGATCGCGTTGACGAGCAGGTTGCGCAGCACCCGGCCCATGCCGTCGGCGTCCACGCGCACGGGAACCGCGGACGTCGTGCCGCCGAGGACGTGCACACCCTTGGCGTCGGCGACCGGCGCGACGCTCGCCACGGCCTCGGCGACGAGGTCGGCGAGCCCGACCCGCTGCAGGCTGAGCCGAAGCGCCCCCGAATGGATGCGGGACAGCTCGAAGAGGTCGTCGACCATGCCGGAGAGCCGGTCGGTCTCCTCACGGATCTGGGTGTGGTAGCGCCGCGTCGTGTCGGCATCGCTCACGATGCCGTCCTCGAGCGCCTCGGCCATGGCCCTGATGCCGGCGAGCGGTGTGCGGAGGTCGTGCGACATCCAGGCGACGAGGTTGCGGCGGCTCGCCTCGAGCGCCGCCTCCCGCTGCCGTGCGCGGATCAGCTTCTCGTCGGTGACCTGGAGCTGCCGCGAGACGAGGTCGAGCTCGGCGGGCAGGTCGGCGGGCGGTGCGTACCCGGAGCCGACGACCTGTGCGGCCGACGCGAGTGATCCGGTGCTCGCGGCGACCCGCCGACCGAGCAGCCACGCGGCCGCGACGCCCGCGAGCGCGGCGACCCCGAGCACCACCATGACGACGGTGAAGTCGTGCGCGTCGATGAGCATCGCCTGCACGACGACCACGACGCCGGCGAGTGTGGCGAGGACGGACGCCGCCGCGACGATCGTCTGCAGCAGCCGCAGCGAGCGGCGGCGCATGAGGTGCAGCAACAGGCCGCCGATCCCCGCGACGAGCGCGGTCGCCGGCACGGCGTACGCGACGACCAGCAGGAGGTCCTTGACGGGCAGCATCAGTCCTCACCGACCGGCTCGTAGCGGTAGCCGACGCCCCACACGGTCACGATGCGCGCCGGCGTGGTCGGGTCGGCCTCGATCTTCTCGCGCAGCCGGCGGACGTGCACGGTCACCGTGGAGTGGTCGCCGAACGACCAGCCCCACACCTGTTCGAGCAGGTCGGCCCTGGTGAACGCGCGCCGCGGGTGCCTGACCAGGTGGACGAGCAGGTCGAACTCGCGGGACGTCAGCGTCAACGTCTCGTCGCGCAGACGTGCCTCGTGGGCGCCGACGTCGACGACGAGGTCGTGATCGCGCAGCACGTCGGCCGGGCTCGGCGCGGTGGCCGCGCGCGACCTCCGGAGCACCGACTGCACCCGCAGGACGAGCTCGCGTGCGCTGAACGGCTTGGTGACGTAGTCGTCGGCGCCGAGCTCGAGACCGGTGACGCGGTCGGTCTCGTCGCCCCGTGCGGTGAGCATGATGATCGGCACCGGTGTGCTCTGCCGCAGTCGCCTGCACACCTCGTACCCGTCGATGCCCGGCAGCATCAGGTCGAGCACCACCAGGTCGGGCGGCCGCGCATCGGCGAGGCCCAGGGCCTGCGCGCCGTCCCTGGCCCGGTCGACCGTGTGCCCGTTCTTCTCCAGGTACCGCGTGACGACCTCGGCCACCGTCGGGTCGTCGTCGACCACGAGGATCCGTCCTGGCCGCTCGTGCACCGGGTGTGGAGGAGTCACCACAGCAGCTTCACCGCCCCCTGCACGAGTAGGGCCGTCGTGACCTGCACGGCCAGCCAACGGCGCACATGTCCCGACGGTAGCGCGGTCGCGGCCAGCATCAGCCACGGCGCGAACGGCAACCAGATCCGCTCGACCTCTCCTCGCGTGACGCCGGACAGGTCGAGCACCACGACGGCGAGCACGACGCTGCCGAGCAGCAGCCACCGCCGCCGACCGCGAGAGGCGACGAGCCCGGCAGCCGTGGCGGGGCCGGTGAGGACGGCGAGGAGCGCGAGGTTGGCCACGAGCACGTAGCCGTACGGCCGCTTCGAGCCGGACCCGGCCGCCCACCGCTCGTGCGTTGCGGCCACGCCGTCCGGCCACCAGAACCCACCGGCCGTGAACGCGCCGACGACCAGTGCCGCACCCGCGAGCGCGCCGGCGACGGCGCGAGCCGACGGCCGCGAGACGACGACGGCGACCGCGATCGCGCCGATCGGCAGCAGCCCGTAGTTGAGGTACGCCGTCGCGCCGAGTGGCACGCCGGCGGCGAGACCCAGCAGTGCGGAATCGCGTACCGACGCGATCGTGAGTAGCGCGACGCCCCACGCGGTGACGCCGAGGAACATCGCGTCCGCGCTGGTCGCCACGGTCAGGGCGTACGGGGCGAGTAGCAGGTACGGCGCGGCGGCACGCGCGGTCTCCTCCCCGACCAGGTGCCGCGCCGTCACGAGCACCGCCGCCGAGGCGGACGCCCCGAGCAGGATGCACAACGCGGCGGCGGACGGCGCGAGCGGCAGCCCGAGGGCGTGCGGCAGCCAGAACATCAGCACCGGCAGCGGCGGGTGACCGGCGACGTGGGTGGGGTACGAGCCGACGTTGCCCGCGAAGTGGCGCAGCCAGCCCAGCGGGTCGTCGCCGACCGCGGCGGCGACCCCCAGGTACTCGTTCTCGTGCAGCAGCGGCGTGACGAGTGCGGCCGGACCGCCGTCGGACGCGGCGAGCACGCACGCCCAGGCCGTGGCGCCGAGCCAGGTGAGCAGCAGCAGCCTGACCCACCCCGCCGTGCGCGCCAGCCGTGGCGCGACCGCGATCGCGGCCGCCGCGAACGCCGCCGCGGGCAGCAGCTGCCAGGTCAGCGCCGCGGCACGCAACTCGCCGTGGAACGGCGGGAACGCGCCTAGACGCAGCAGCCCCCGGTCGTGCAGGACGAGACCCACTGCGACGCTCGCGCCGACGAGCAGCAGCCAGCCGGCGACCGCGTACGCCGTCCGGCGACGGCCGCGGCGCGGGTCGGCGGTGGGCGACTGCCGGCTCCCGGGCAGCGTCGTGGTGGACACGGCCCGAGCGTAGGAGCCGGCGGCGGGTGGGAGCCGGCTGCGGACGCGGACGTCACCACCTCGTAAGACCTGCGGACGAAGGAGTGTCGGCGTCCGGTGCCACCCCGAGCACCGGACGCCGACCGGGCGGACCGCCCCTATTCGGTCCGCAGCTCCGCGACGTCGGTGCTCGACCGCAGGAAGAGCAGTCCGATCGCGGTGACCACGAGCACCGCGAGAACGCTACCGCCGGCGATGACGGCGAGGTCGGCCCACGGGATCGGCACGGTGAGCGTCACCGGGGGTGTGCAGTTCCCCGCGGCGTCGCAGAACTCGCCGCCGCGGACCTCGCGCCCGAGGGCCGAGAAGGCCATGACCGTGCCGGCGGCCGTGGCGAGCAGCACGGCGGGCACGAGCGGCGCGACGGTCTGCAGCAGCTGGGCACGGGCGAGCACGGGGCGCGGCGTGCCGCCCGCCACCAGGGCGGCGAGCGACCGTCGCCGCGTGACGAGCTGCTCGGCGAGCATCACCAGCAGGCTCGCCACGGCGACCGTGAGTGCGACCACGACCGCCAGCTGGATGAGGTCGAACGCCGTCTCGTAGAAGCTCGTGTCGCGCGGGAGGTACTCCTCGCCGGACATCTTGGTGAAGGCCCGGTCACTGAGGTCGTCGGCGCGGAACCCGGTCGCGAAGACACTGTGGACCGCCGCGGCACCGCTGCCGAACAGGGTGGTGATCACGATGACGCCGAGGAGCCTGCTGCCCGCCCACGGGTCGGCCATCAGGCGGCGGCCGGCGAGCAACGCGGCCGGTCGCCGACCGACCCGGTGCAGCAGCCGGCCCAGCGTGTACGCGATCCAGCCGGTGCCGAGGGCGAGACCCAGCGCCACCAGCAGGGTGCACACGACACCCAGGCGGAGGAACAGCCGGCCGGACTCCACGGCGTCCTGTGTCTGGAACACTCTGCCGGCGGCCGTGAAGGCCACCCAGCCCCCCAGGCCGACCACCACGAGCACGCCGGGCCAGGGCCGCACCTTCTTGTCGCGCGACCGGCGGACGACGCCGAACGGCGTGACCGACACCCGGCGCATCAGCAGCAACGACAGTGCGATCGCCAACACCGGGATCCCCACGAGGATCGCCACCATGACAGCGAGGGGCGGCAGCACGTCGGTGGGCAGCGGGCGCATTCCGCTCGGCCCCGGCGCGTCGAGGACGGCTCGCCCGGCGAAGTAGACGGCGGCGCCGAGGAGCGCGCCGAGCGCCGCCGCCACGCCGGTCTCGGTCGCCGCGATCCGCGCGGTCTGTGCGGGCGTCGCGCCGCCCATGCGGAAGGCGGCCAGCCGTCTGTCCCGGGCCGGCGCGCCGAGCCGGCTGCATTGCGCGACGAAGAACAGCACCGGGATCGTGGTGAGCACGAGCGCGACGGACGGGCCCGGACGCAGCCCGGGCTCGGCGAGCAGACCGTTGGTGTAGTACGCGTCGGGGTTGTCCCCACCGCCCGTAGGGATCGAGAGCACGGTCGCCACAGCCAGGAGACCGAGGGTCGCGGCGCCCGCGCCGAGTGCGGTGAGCAGGATCCGGACGCTGTCCGTTCGCGTCCCCGCGAGCGCGAACCGTACGGTGGTGAGCGCGGTCATGACACATCCTGCACCGTACGCCGGGCGGTCGCGTGGGCGCCGACGGGCGACGACAGGCCGAGGCCCGACGTGTCGACCCGGCCGTCACTCAGCACGACCTCGCGGTCGCCGTACGCCGCGACGCGCGTGTCGTGGGTGACGAGGACGATGGTGGTCTCCTGGTCGCGGGCGACGCGCAGCAGGTGCTCGAGCGCCTGCTCGCCCGCCAGGCTGTCGAGCGCCCCGGTCGGCTCGTCCGCGAACAGCACGCGCGGTTCGGTGACCAGTGCCCTGGCCATGGCGATGCGCTGCTGCTGGCCACCCGACACCGCGCCCGGCCGGGAGTCGGCGAGGTCGCCGACCCCGAACCTGTCGAGCCACTGCCGGGCGGTCGTGCGCGCCGGCCCGCGGCGCACACCGGACAGCAGGAGCGGGAGCGCGACGTTCTCGGCGGCGGTGAGCTCGGCGACGAGCTGGCCGAACTGGAAGACGACGCCGAAGTCCGTGCGCCGCATCCGCGTCAGGTCGCGCTCGCTCCTGGTGTCGATGCGTTCGCCGCGGTACCAGACCTCGCCCGCGTCGGGACGCAGGATGCCGGCGAGGCAATGCAGCAGTGTCGACTTCCCGCAGCCGCTCGGTCCGGTCACCGCGACGATCTCGCCCGGCTGGATCGCGAGCGAGACGCCGCGGAGCGCGGGTGTGGGGCCGTACGACCGGACGACGCCTCGGGCGGCGAGCACCGGTTCCTGTGGTTCAGTCATCGTCTACTCCGGCGGTGGTGGGTTCGAGCACGCGTACGTCGTCGTGGCCGCGAACGGTGGTGCGCAGCTCGGCGAGGCGGTCGAGGGTGGTGCGCATCCAGCGCAGGTCGGCGTCGAGGTGGGCGAGGGCGTAGTCGGCCGCGACGACGTCGGCGAGGCCGGATCCCGGTTCGGTCTTGACCGCGGTGAGCTCGCGCATCCTCCCGGTGTGCGCGTCGCGTTGCGCGGTCAGGTAGTCGCGGGCCGCCGCCTCGTCCGGCTGGGCGAGCAGCGCGACGATCACCTTCACGAAGAGGGTGTCGGAGACGTACGGCGCCGGCGCCTCGACGCGACCGAGCCAGGCGGCCAGCTCGGCGCGGCCCCTGTCGGTGAGCTCGTACGACGTGCGCTCCGGGCCGCCGTCGCGGCTCTGGCCGGCCTCGGCGACGAGCCCGTCGCGGGTGAGCCGGCCGAGCGTGGCGTAGACCTGCCCGAACGCCAGCGGCCGGGACCTGGGCAGGTGCCCGTCGTGCCCGCGCTTGAGCCCGTAGCCGTGCTGCCGGCCGTCGCGGGCCAGCAGACCGAGGAGCACATGAGCAGTGGACACACCACTACTATTCACTGAGTGAATAGTAGTGTCAACCCCCGACCGTCACGAGCTCGTAAGGATCGCGGGCCGGGCGCGCGCCTACGTTCGTGACTGTGTTTCCCGCCGCTCTCCTCCGCTCCGCTCCTCGCTCACGCCCTGTCGGCACGCAACCTGCGGCAGTCGCTCTCGCTGCGATGCTCACTCCGGAGGGCGGCTTGTGACTGTGATCGACGTCGTGCTGCCGTGCCTGGACGAGGCGGACGCCCTGCCGTGGGTGCTCGAGCGGGTGCCGCCCGGGTACCGCGCGGTGGTGGCCGACAACGGGTCGACCGACGGCTCGGCCGAGGTCGCCCGCGGGTACGGCGCCCGGGTGGTGGACGTCGCCGAGCGCGGGTTCGGCGCCGCGTGCCACGCGGGTGTCGTCGCCGCTGGGACCGACGTCGTCTGCGTCATGGACGCCGACGCGTCGTGCGACCCGGCCGAGCTCGACCGGGTCGCGGGTCCCGTCGTCCGCGGGACGGCCGACCTCGTGCTCGGCCGGCGGCGGGCGGAGCGCGGTGCCTTCCCCATGCATGCGCGGTTGGCCAACGTGGCACTCGCCGCCGTCGTGTCCCGGGAGGCGGGCGTACGCCTGCACGACCTCGGTCCGATGCGGGCGTTCCGGCGCGAGGCGCTGCTGGCGCTCGAGCTCGCCGACCGCAGGTTCGGCTACCCGCTCGAGCTGGTCGTCCGCGCGGCGCGGGCGGGCTGGCGCATCGAGGAGGTGCCGGTCTCGTACCTGCGGCGGGCCGGCAGGTCGAAGGTGACCGGGACCGTCCGCGGGACGCTCCGCACCGTCCGTGACATGAGCCGGGTGCTCGCCTCGTGACACCGCTCGGAGTGCAGATCGTCGTGCTCGCCAAGCGCCCCGCACCCGGCCGGGTCAAGACCCGGCTGACCCCGCCGTTCACGCCGGACCAGGCCGCGGCGCTCGCGGCGGCGTCGCTGACCGACACCCTCGACGCGGTCGGTGCGGCTCCGGTCGCGGCGCGCGCGCTCGCCTTCGACGAGGACCCCGACGGGTGGCTGCGCCCCGGGTACGACCTCGTCGAGCAGGTCGCCGGCGGGCTCGGCGACCGGTTGGCCGGGGCCGTCCGCGACGCGTACGCGCTGTGCGGGCTGCCCCTGCTCCTCGTCGGCATGGACACCCCGCAGCTCACCCCGCGGCTGCTCGCCGCGGCCGCGCGGCGGCTGCTCGTCACCGGGGTCGACGCCGTGCTGGGCCCGGCGACCGACGGCGGCTACTGGGCGATCGGGTTTCGCACACCGCGCGACCACGCGTTCGCCGGGGTGCCGATGTCGACGCCGGCGACGTACCGCGCCCAACGGCGCCGGCTGTGGACGCTCGGACTGCGGGTCGACGAGCTGCACCCCCTCACCGACGTCGACGACGTGGCGACCGCGCGAGGGGTCGCCGCGTCGTCGCCGCACACGCGGTTCGCCCGCCTGCTCGCCGACCTCGATCCTGCTGAGGAGGGAGCGGCATGATCGGCGGCCTGTACGAGGAGACGCTGCACGGCCGGCGGGACGTGCACGTCGAGTACGCCTGTGGCGAGGCGCGGCCGTTCACCGTGGACGAGTGGCTGGCGCTCCGACCCGGTGACGAGTCGCTGCTCGCCCGGTGCGTGGGGCCGACGCTCGACGTCGGATGCGGGCCCGGCCGGTTCGTCACCGAGCTCGCCGCGCGCGGTCAGGTGGCGCTCGGCATCGACGTGACACCGGCGGCCGTGGGGCTCACCGCCCGCGCCGGCGGGTCGGTCCTGCTCCGCGACGTCTTCGACCCCGTCCCCGGCACGGGCCGGTGGCAGACCGTGCTGCTCGCCGACGGGAACGTCGGCATCGGTGGCGACCCGGTCGCGCTGTTCCGCCGCGTCGCGACCCTGCTGGCGGCGACCGGACGCGTCCTCGTCGACGCCGATTCGCCGGGCACCGGTCTGCGGACGCTGCGCGCGCGGCTGCGTGCGGGTACCACGCGAAGCGAGTGGTTCGACTGGGCGACAGTGGGCGTCGACGCCCTCGCCGCGACCGCGGAGCCCGCCGGCCTCGCCATCGCCGAGACCTGGGCGGAGGAGGGCAGATGGCTGGCCGCACTCGTCCGCCCGTGAGTCTGGCCGCGGGCCTCGAGCTCGCGCGCGGGCTGGAGGGACGGTTCGCGAGCCGGCTGCGTGACCCGGGGGTCGCCGCCCGGCTGGGCATCGCCCTCGGCCTGGCCTTCGGCGTGTGCTTCCTCACCGGGCTCGTCAGCCACTTCATGCAGCACCCGCCGTTCGGGCTCGCGTGGCCCGCACGTCCCGTCGCGTTCTACCGCGTCACCCAGGGCCTGCACGTCGTCACCGGGGTGGCGACCGTCCCGCTCCTGCTCGCGAAGTTCTACGCCGTCTACCCGAGGCTGTTCCGCTGGCCGCCGTTCCGCTCGCTCGCGCACGCCGCCGAGCGCGGCTTCGTCCTCGTCCTGGTGATCGGTGCGCTCTTCCAGGTGGTCACCGGGCTCCTGAACATCGCGCGCTGGTACCCGTTCGCGTTCAACTTCACCACCACCCACTACGCCGTCGCCTGGCTGCTGGTCGGTGCGCTCGTCGTCCACGTGGCGCATCAATGGCGCACGGTCCGTGACGCCGTCCGCGTGCCGTTGCCGTCGCCCGACTCCGGCGAGACGTTGGGACGGCGGCAGTTCCTCGGCCTCGCGGCTGCGTCGAGTGGCCTGCTCGCCCTCGTCACGGCGGGGCAGACCGTGCCGGGCCTGCGTCCGTTCGCACTCCTCGCGCCGCGCCGCGGCGACATCGGACCGCAGGGCGTGCCGGTCAACAAGACCGCGGTCTCGGCGGGTGTCGCCGGCCGGCTGCGCGACCCGGCGTACGTGCTGCGTGTCACCGGTGCCGTCGAACGCGAGCTCGTCCTCGACCTCGACGCGTTGCGTGCCCTGCCGCAGGTCCGGTCGTGGCTGGCGATCACGTGCGTCGAGGGGTGGAGCGCCGACGCGACGTGGGAGGGCATCGCCCTGCGTGACCTGCTCGACCGCGCGGGCGCGAGGCCGGACGCCAGGGTCCGGGTCGAGTCGCTGCAGCGCGGCGGTGCGTACCGGCAGTCGTACGTCGACCCGCCGCACGCGCGCGACCCGTTGACCCTGCTGGCGCTCCGGGTCAACGGCGAGACGCTCGCCGCCGACCACGGCTACCCGTGCCGGCTCATCGCGCCGAACCGTCCCGGCGTGCTGCAGACCAAGTGGGTCTCGGTCGTCGAGGTGCTGTCGTGACGGAGCGCAAGGGACTGGTCGTCGCCTTCGCGGTCGGCACGCTGTGCGTCGCGTACGGCGGCTGGCTGCTGCTCACCAGCCGGCGGCTCGCCGACGTGCCCGCGGCGCTGTGGTGGCTCGCCGGCGTGCTCGTCGCGCATGACGGGATCGTCGCCCCGCTCACGATCATCGCGGGACTGCTCGTCGTGCGGTTCATCCCGGCCCTGGTGCGCCCGCCGGTGCAGGCGGGCCTGTTCGTCAGCGTGGTGCTCGTGGTGGCGTCGTCCGCCCTCGTCCTCGGCCTCGGCCGCGACCCGCTGAACCCGTCGCTGCTCCCGCTGCCGTACGGCAGGAACCTCGCGCTGCTGCTCGGTCTGGTGTGGGCGGCGGTGCTCGCCGCGATCGTCGTCAGGTCCGCGCGCTCACGCCGGCGCCCACGCGACGAGGCCAACCCCAGCCGGGGTCCCCAGCGGTGGCGGTAGCCCCAGCCGGGGTCCCCAGCGGTGGCGGGACCCTGGCTGGGGTCCCCAGCGGTGGCGGGACCCTGGCTGGGGTCCCCAGCGGTGGTGGGGGCTGTAGTAAAGACCTGAACGGATGGTTGGAGATCAGGACATCCCCCTGATGGGGTAAACGGGCTTGGTGTCCCAACCACTCATCAGGAGGATGTCTTGTCCAAGGGTAGTAGTCGCCGGCTGTCTCGTGGGGACCGTCGCCGC
>WHST01000005.1 GCA_009379955.1 Streptosporangiales bacterium
ACGACCCGACCCGTGCCGCGGCGGAGGCCCGGCTGGTGCAGACCGCGACTGAGCTGGATCCGGCGCGGTTGCGGTGTGCGGCCAAACACCTGGGCGCGTGCCTGGACCCCGACGGGGTCCTGGCGACGGAGAAGGAGCAGCAGGAGAACCAGCAGTTCACGATCACCGCGGACCTGCACGGCATGTACGCCCTCCGCGGCCGCCTCGACGCCCCCACCGCCAACGCCGTCACCCTCGCGATCGAGGCCCTGGCCAAGCCGAAACCCGAAGCCGACGGCACCCCCGATCTGCGGACCGCGACCCGCCGCCGCGCCGAGGCGCTCGGCCAGCTCGCCACCCTCGCTCTCGGGCACCCGGACATGCCCACCAGTGGTGGGTACCGGCCGCAGGTCATCGCCACCATCACATTGGCTGAACTCCAGGACCGTGTCGGGCTCGCGTGGCTGAACAACGGTGAACCCGTCTCCGTGCAGGAGCTGCTGCAGACCGCGTGCCAGGCCGACGCCGCGCTCGCCGTCTTCGGGCACCACGGGGAGATGCTGCACTACGGCCGGAACAAGCGCCTCGCCCCACCCCCGCTGCGTCGGGCACTGGTCGCCCGCGACGGCGGCTGTGT
Source organism: Streptosporangiales bacterium (assembly GCA_009379955.1). Classification (NCBI taxonomy): domain Bacteria; kingdom Bacillati; phylum Actinomycetota; class Actinomycetes; order Streptosporangiales; species Streptosporangiales bacterium. Next base: position 617 of record WHST01000005.1, read on the forward strand.
GGTCCACGGGTGCGACGCGCCACCGCAACACACCGAAGCGCACCACCTCACCTGGTGGTCCCACGGCGGAGCCACCGACATCGACAACCTCGCGCTGGTCTGCACCGCCCACCACACGGCGGTCCACGACGGCACCGTCCACCTCGCGATGCTCAACGGCCGCCCCCACACAGTGCCACCCAAGTGGCTCGACCCCACCCAGAATCCCCGCCTGAACAGGTGCACGCGCGGCCGCCGTGACCCCGATGCGAGTTGTCAGTCATCCATCGCCGCTGGTGCGGCGACCCCGGGGCGGGTGACAAGGGTGGACTCGGTCGTGGTGTCGGTCGCTTCGTGGTCGCAACCCGTGAACGGCACCCTCACCGTGTCGGGGCATGGTGAGGGTGCCGTTCACGTGTGCGCTGCGAGGGTCGTCGGTGGAGCTTCACCTCACCGACGTGGACTTCACCTCGTCCCGGCACGAGGTGAAGTCCACGTTGATCACGTGCACGTGATCAAACGGTGCGGGCGGCGAGCCTATTGACGATTCAGTGTCAGGCGTTGTTATAGGCACGCCTGGCACTGACAAGTCGCGTTCTGCTGGTGGCGAAGACGTTCGCCGCGGTCGACGGGGCGGGGCACTATCTTCCGTTCGAGGCGCCCGAGGTGCTGCGCGGCTTCGTGCACGAGTGGCTACGTCGCTGTCGCCGGCCGCAGGGTGAGCGGGAGCCTGCCTATCGTTTTGATATGGACTCCGAGATGCCCGCGCCGCGGGGTGACAGGAACGGCGCGCTGGCGAGGGAGCTGCTGGCCATCCATCAGTGGTTCAGGCGCGACCTGGCGCTGTTGCAGCGCGCGGTCGCCGCGCTGGCGGACGGGGGCGCACCCGGCGTCGCCGACGCCCGGGTCGCCGTCGACGAGCTGCGGCGCCGGCAGGAGGTGCAGAGCGTGCAGTCGCGCTGCCTGTCGTTCTGCCGGCACCTGGAGATGCATCATCGGATCGAGGACGCGTACGTCTTCCCGCGCGTCGTCGACCGTGATCCGGGTCTCGCGCCCGTCGTCGCGCGCCTGATGAGCGAGCACCGGGACATCGCGGGCCGTCTCGCCCGGCTCGAGGAGGTGGCCGACGCCCTCGCCGGCGAGGCGGAGGTCGCAGCCGTGCGGCCGGTGCTGGAGCGGTTGGCGGCCGATCTGGAGGCCCACCTCGACTACGAGGAGGAGAACCTCGTGCCCGCGTTCAACGCGATGCCGGAGAGCGCGTTCTTCTGACCGGTGGTCAGTGGTCGACCGGCGGGCGGGAACGCCGCGCCGCGCCGAGGGCGAGCACGCCGAGCGCGAGCACGAGCCAGCCGCCCGAGATCGGCTCGGGGATGGAGACGAACAGGCCGATCGCGACGAGTCCCCAGCCGAGCGCACTGGGCAGGCGGCCGGCGGTCCTCGCGGCCCAGGTGCCGAACGCTCCCAGGGTCAGCATCGCGATCCCGGCGGCCAGGAACCACAGGACGTATCCGCGTTCCGCGCCGTGGACGGTGGCGACGACACCCTCCGCCGCCATCTCGACGAGGACGCTCCACGAGAACACGACCCCGTAGACGAGGTGGACGACGCCGAGCGCGAGTACCAGCCGGGGCGTCCATCGGGTCAGGCCGGACATGGTGTGTCTCCTCAGCACGGGCGACGACGGTCGAGACGCGCGGGCGTGGTCAGCCGAGGTTACCGGTGGCGGGGCGGTCGGCGAGGTAGCGCAGGCCGCGGTCGACGAGCTCGGACCTGATGAGGTCGGCCACGGCGTCGAGGTCGAACCACTCGGCGCGGTCGGTGCTGCCGTTCTTCTCGTGCCGCAGCTCGCCGCCGACGACGTGGGCCTCGTAGAAGACGCGCACCGCGTGCATGTCGACCGGGGGCTTGCGGGTGAACCGCACCCGGCGACCCTCGACGCCGAGCAGCCGGTCGACCGCGCACTCGTAGCCGGTCTCCTCGGTGACCTCGCGGACGACCGCGGCGAGCGGGTCCTCGCCGTGGTCGAGCCCGCCCCCCGGGGGCCGCCCCTGCCTGATCTGCTCGGTCGTCCGGCCCTCGTACGCGCCGTAGTCCCACTCCCACAGGTCCGCGTCGACCTCGGCGCCGCGGAGGCCGGCCAACCGCGCGGTCAGCCCTGCGCGCTTCGCGGGACTCACGAACGTGCGCACGACGCCGCGGCGCCGCAGCGCCGGCAACAGACCGCGTGCCTGATCCTCGCCGTGCGCCGACAGCGGCACGTCGGTGCGTCCGGTGTGTCGGCCGGTACGACTCCACTCCGTCTCGCCGTGCCGCAACACGATCAGTTCGCCCACGCCCCGCATCCTTCCGTACGCCGGCGCGCGCAGGCCAGGCGCTGCGGCTCTGGAGGTTACCTGCCGAGCGCGTTCTGCAGCTCACGCTTGGTCATCGTCGACCGGCCCTTGATGTTGCGCTTCTTCGCATCGTTGTACAGCTGGGCCTTGGTGGGCCCGCCTGACCCCTGACGGTTTCCGGAACGCTTGCCGCCCCGCTTCTGCGGCGACGCACCCGTGGTCGACACCTTGCTCGCCTGCCGGCTCTCCCCGGACCGGGCCCGGTTCTTGTTCACGGTCCGCGCGGCGATCTCCTGCGCCCGGTCCTCACCGGCCCCCCGCTGCTTCTTCGCGACCTTGACGTGCTCGTACTGCCGTTCCCGTTTGCTTCCCCACGCCTGCTGCGGCATGTCAACTTCTCCTCCCTGCGGCGACTCACGAGGTGTGTGGCACCGCGTTCGGCCTCCCGTCTTCCTACCCCGGTGCGGTCGCCACTAACCCGTTGACCAGTCTCGACCCCTTGGTCTACGTTGCGCATAGGTGGTCAAGCAGCGCGCCCCCTTTCCTACGAGCGCGCAGGGGCACGAAGATGACCACCCTTCGAGGTACGTTCACTCCACCGTCGTCGCCGGCACCGACCGAGTCGTTGGTGTCCGGGCAACGTGTCGTCCTGGTCGCGGTGGACGAGAAGACCGGCCGCTCGCGATACATCCAGGGCTACCGGTGCACCAGCGATGTGTACACCGACCCGACCGGGCGCCGCGTAGTGCGCGTGGCGACCGACGCGGATTGGTTCGCGTGGATCATCGGCGCCAGCAAGGACGAGTCCGGCGACTGCCCGCACACCCAGCTGTGGCCCGCCGAACTCGTTCGGGCGCATTGAACCCGCTGACGTTCGACCGGCATGACATCCGCACTCTGCTGCCTTGGAGGGAACCCGATGGCTGCCGGCCCAGCACCTGATCTGGTGGACGTGATCATCGCCGATCACCGTGAGATGGAGGCACTCTTCACCGAGTTGGAGCACGAGCGTAGAGACAGCGACCCAGGGCGGCGCCGCGATCTCGTCGACCATCTGATCACCGAGTTGGTGCGGCACGCGGTGGCCGAGGAGCAGTACCTGTACCCCGAAGCCCGGGCAGTTCTGTATGACGGCGACGACATCGCCGACCGTGAGCTCGACGAGCACGCCGCTGCCGAAGCGCTGATGAAGCGTCTGGAAGCCTTCGACGTCACCGTCCCGGAGTTCGCGGTGCTGCTCGCCCAGTTGATCAAACAGACCCGGCAGCGGGTCGAGGAGCAGGAGGCGAACCTGCTGCCCCGGCTGCGGACCACCTGTGATCCAGCCCGACTCCGCGAGCTCGGCGAGAGGTTCCGGGCCGGCAAGCAGGCAGCACCGACCCGACCGCATCCGGCAGTGCCTCACACGCCACCGGCCGACAAGATCCTCACGCCCGGAACCGGACTGATCGACCGGCTCCGCGACGCGCTGACCGGCCGTGGGAGCTGACCACGACGCCGCATGCCGCACCTCCCCCGCCGATGTTCCGTCACGATGGACCCCTTCGACCTGGGCGCGGTTGCCCGTGGGACGGACCCTGTCGTCCAATGCCAGACGCAGCTGCACGCCGCGCACGCATGCGCCCGTTGTACGACCTGCTGGTCGGCGTCGAGTCGGTGCAGGAATTCCTCGGCGACCTCGCGCGCCTGGCATCCGACGAGATCGACCGGGAACTGTCCTGCGGGCTGACCGTACGGATCGAGGGCGGGCCGATGACGATCGCCAGCAGCGACGACTTCGCCGCCCGACTCGACGGGGTGCAGCACACCGCCGGAGAGGGGCCTTGCCTCGAGGCGATGGCCACCGGCCACCCGGTCGAGGTTCCCGACGTCGCCCGGTGCGAGCGGTGGCGGCCTGGCGCACCTACGGCCTGGCGCACGGACTGACCAAGTCGCTGTCCGTGCCGCTGCCGACCTCGACCGGGGCACCGCTGGGAGCGTTGAACCTCTACTCGATCAGCGCTGCGAAACTCACCCAGGACGATCATGACGCGGCGGTGGTGTTCGCCGCACAGGCCGCAGGCGCCGTGATGGTCGCGATACGACTCGCCGAGCAGGCCGAGCTGCTCGACCAGCTGGAACGAGCACTGGAATCCCGCGCGGTGATCAACCAGGCCAAGGGCGTCGTGATGGCACAGGAACACTGCACCGCCGACCAGGCGTTCGCGATCCTGAGGACCGCGTCCCAGCGGCGCAACACCAAGCTCCGCGACCTCGCGAGGGCCATCGTCACCCGCGTCGGCATTCCCGACCCAGGGTCCTCGGACGACAACCCAGGTTCTCGTGGTTGAGCGACGACACCCCGGGTAGGCCCGATCCGAGCCGACACCAGGATGGAGCGTGACGATGTCGAACGATCAGCACGAGCAGCAGCATCCGCGCCATCAGCATCCGCGACCTGACTTCCCCGAGCAGGCGCAGCCGCATCCGGGGCTGGACTCCGCGATGGACCCCGAGCCCGACTACGGGTACGAGACGTACCGCGGCCTCGGCCGGCTCGAAGGGAAGACCGCGGTCATCACCGGTGGAGACTCCGGAATCGGCCGCGCCGTGGCGCTCGCATTCGCGCGCGAGGGAGCCGACATCGCGTTCTCGTACCTCGACGCGGAGAAGTCCGACGCCGACCAGACCGTACGGGTCGTCGAGGACGCCGGCCGCTCCGCCGTCGCCGTCCCCGCCGACATCAGCGAGCCCGACGCGTGCACGCAGATCGTCGAACGTGCAGTGCAACGGTTCGGCCAGGTGGACGTGCTCGTCAACAACGCGGCCTACCAGATGGCGTTCGACGGGATCGAGTCGATTCCCGCCGACCTGCTCGTGCACACGTTCAAGACCAACATCATCGCGATGTTCTGGATGTGCCAGGCGGCCCTGCCGCACATGCCCGAGGGCGGGTCGATCATCAACGTCGCGTCGATCCAGGCGCACAAGCCGTCGCCGCCGCTGCTGCCGTACGCCTCGACCAAGGGCGCGATCGTCACCTTCACCAAAGGGCTGTCACAGGAGCTGATCGAACGCGGCATCAGGGTCAATGCGGTCGCACCCGGGCCGGTCTGGACGCCGATCATCCCCGCGTCGATGTCGGAGGAGAAGACCGCGCAGTTCGGCAAGAACGCGCCCGTCGGACGCCCCGGACAGCCCGTCGAGCTCGCACCGGCCTTCGTCTTCCTCGCCTCCCAGGAGTCGAGCTTCGTCAACGGCGAGGTGCTCGGCGTCACCGGCGGCCAGCTCATGCCGTGACGAGCCTCTCACCGGGCTCGGGCTCGTGAGGTTGCGCTAGGGTCACCGAGACGGGGACGGCTCGGTGGAGGACCTGGGGTGAACGAGCGGCTCGGGCGCGGCGCATCCATGGACGCGACCGAGGACGAGTGCCCGGTCAGACCGGATATCACCCGACTGCTACCCCAGTATCGGCTGCGCCAGCAGCTGTCCAGCACCTTGATGAGCGAGGTGTTCCGCGCCGAGGAGACGGAGCGCGGGCTGGACGTCGCGCTCAAGGTGATCGGGCCCGAGCTCATGCGGCGGCGCGCCTTCGCGTCCCGGTTCAAGCGAGAGACCACGATCGCGGCGGGGTTGCGCCACCCGAACATCGTGGACGTCTACGCGGCCGGCGAGGTCGGTGACGGTGACGACGTCCTCGGCTACCTGGCGATGCGGTTCGTCGAGGGAGCGAACCTGGGCCGGGTCATCGCCGATCGTCGGCGACTGGACCTGGAGGAGACGGTCGCCGTCGCACGCCAGATCGCGAGTGCCCTCGACGCGGCGCACGCCCAGGGCCTCGTGCATCGGGACGTCAAGCCCGCCAACATCCTCGTCGAGGCGGCGACGAACCGGTACTACCTGTGCGACTTCGGCATCGCGAAGAGCACCGCGGCGAGCACCGTCACCGCCACGGGTGCGGCGATGGGCAGTGCGCTGTACTGGTCGCCCGAGCAGCAGGTGAACAGTCGTGACGTCGACCGCAGGTCCGACGTCTACTCGCTCGGTTGTGTGCTCTACGACTGCCTTGTCGGGTTGGCACCTCCGGCGTCGCGTGCCCGCCGGAGTCGCGAGGTCCCCTCCCTCAGCGCACCCGTCGGCAGCGTCCTGCAGAAGGCGATGGCCGTCGACCCGGCCGATCGGTACGCCACGTGCGGCGAGCTGGCGGACGAACTCGCGGCAGCGGCCGAGAAGACTCGGCGGCGGCGCCGGTTGTCGACCGTGGGCGGCCGGACAGCCCTCGGCCTGGTCGCCGTCCTCACCCTGCTCCTGTTCCTCGTGGTTCCAGGCCAGGGGCAGGACCAGACGACGGACCTGGCGAGGATCCCCGCCGCACTGCGCGGCGACTGCCGGGCCGCGACCACGGCGATGACCGGCGCGGCATCCGCACTGTCCTGCCCGGACGACGCGGGCCGCACCGCGGTGACGTCCCTGTTCACGGCCGGCAGCACCGCCTCCCGTGCCTACCGCCGAGCCGTCGCCGCGTCGGGTGTCGGCAGATCGCAGGGCGACTGCGTACGGGGCACCCAGGGTGAGCACCGCTATCCGGCCACCGGGCCGCCGGTCGGGCGCGTGCTCTGCTACGTCCGCGACGGCCGGGCCGTCGTCGTCTGGATCGACGACGAAGCCCGCACCGTGAGCCGGGCCGAGGCATCCGACGCCACGGCCCTGCGTCGAGCCTGGACCGGATGGACCGGCACCGACCGGGCGTTCCCCAGCGCCGACGAGCGTGCCCTGGTCGACGTCGCGGCCGGTATCGACTGCGTGCGCGCCGCCACCGCAGACCTGGACGCGTTCCCGGCGGCCACCGCCGCGGTGACCTGCGTCCCGAGAGGGTCGGGCGCGCGGTCGGTCACCTACTACAGGTTCGCGTCACGGCCGGTGCTCAGGGACAGCTTCAGTGACCGCGTGCAGGCGGCCGGGGCCGACAGCGGAGCGCGGTGCGCCGAGGGCGACGCACCCGGCTTTCTCGGCACCGGGCGACACGACTGGCTCGGCGTCGATCTCGGACAGGTGCTGTGCCGGCCGGAGTCGGACGGCACGCTGCGGATGGACTGGTCCATGGAGCCGTTGCTCGTGGCGGGAACGGTGACCGGCGTCGAGCGGACCACGCTCACGGGCTGGTGGTCGCAATGGCACCTCGCACCGCTGAGCCGCATCGTCGAAGCGGTCAACGAGCAGGCCGCACCGCCGTTCCCCAGCGCGTCCGAGCGAGCGGTCGTCCGCCGCGTCCCGCGCGTCTCCAGGATCAACTGTGTGCGCCCTTCACCTGAGCAGGTGTGGCGGGACGTGGGCGCCGCGGACGTGACCGGCGTGGCCTGTGGGCCGACCAGCGGCGCCGGGATGGTCGTGTACTACCGGTTCCGTGACGTCGCCGCGATGCGAGCCGCCTACAACGACTCCGGGGGCGGTGGCGGCGGCTGCACCGATCCGTCGAACGGCTTCAGCGGGAGCGGTGCGTACTCCCGCGGTGGCCGCAGCGGCAGGATCCGCTGCGGCGTGATCGAGGGCACCGGCGAGCGATTCCTGGAGTGGACCGACGACCGCCGGGCCATCGCCGTGTACGCGCACCGGGGGCGCGGCCCCGTGGCGATGGTCGACTGGTGGATCCACGACGCGGGCCCGACCTGACCGGTCCACGGTCAACCGCTCACCGTGCCGCCGACGCTGGCATTGCCCGTCACGTTGCCGGAGCCGGCGCTGCCGCCCCGAGCGACGACCGCCCCCTCGAAGATCGCGACCAGGTTGACGCGCCCGTTGCCGGTGAACGCCACGTCGAGACGCCACGAGTGCGGGTCGCCGTCGGCGGGCACGGTGACGGACTTCCGCCAGGGCAGCTCGGCCGCACCCTTCCTCTCGACCTTGCGGTCCAGCGTGTACGTGACCTTCGTGACCTTCGCGGAGCCGGTCGCCTTCAGCACCAGCGTGCGCGGTTGCCGGTCCGGCACCGTCGACCTGGTGACCGGCGTGCTCGATCCGGTCTCACTGCGGGCGGGCCCGGGCTCCGGTGGCTGTCCACACCCGACGAGAGCCAGGAGCAGAACCGCGCACACCGCCATGCGCCCGCGAAGGGGGAAGGTCATCGCCATGTCCGAGACGATAGCGAGCGGCGCCAGGACCGGTCCCCACTCGGTCACCCCTTGCCGTCATGTCCGGTGGCGGCGTAGCTCGCGGCGGGCGAGCGACCGCCGGTGGACCTCGTCGGGCCCGTCGGCGAACCGCAGCGAACGCGCGGTCGCCCACAGCGCGGCGAGCGGGAAGTCCTGGCTCACTCCCCCGGCGCCGTGCGCCTGAATCGCCTTGTCGAGGATCCACTCCACCGTGAGCGGCGTGGCGATCTTGATCGCCTGGATCTCGGTATGCGCGCCGCGGTTGCCCACGGTGTCCATCAGCCACGCGGTCTTGAGCACCAGCAGGCGCAGCTGCTCGACCCGTACGCGCGCCTCGGCGATCCACTCCTGGACGACGCCCTGCTCGGCGAGCGGCCGGCCGAACGGCTGCCGGTCGAGCGCCCGGCGACAGGTGAGCTCGATCGCGCGCTCGGCCATGCCGATCAGCCGCATGCAGTGGTGGATGCGCCCCGGCCCCAGCCGGGACTGCGCGATCGCGAAGCCACCGCCCTCCTCGCCGACGAGGTTGTCGGCGGGCACCCGCACGTCGTCGAAGACGATCTCGGCGTGACCGCCGTGGTCGTCGTCGGCGTAGCCGAACACCCGCATGCCGCGCCGGACGGTCACGCCTGGCGTGTCCCGCGGTACGAGCACCATGCTCTGCTGCCGATGCGTCTCGGCGTCCGGGTCGGTCTTGCCCATGACGATGAGGATCCGGCAGTTCGGGCTCATCGCCCCGGTGATGAACCACTTGTGGCCGTTGACGACGTAGTCGTCGCCGTCGCGTTCGATGCGGGTGCGGACGTTGGTCGCGTCGGAGGACGCCACGTCGGGCTCGGTCATCGCGAACGCGGACCGGATCGCCCCGTCCAGCAGCGGTCGCAGCCACTGCTCGCGCTGACGCTCGGTGCCGAACGCCGCCAGCACCTCCATGTTGCCGGTGTCCGGCGCCGCACAGTTGAGCGCCGTCGGCGCGAGCTGCGGACTGTGGCCGCTGATCTCGGCCAGCGGCGCGTACTGCAGGTTGGTCAGCCCGGCGCCGTCTTTACCGGTCAGGCTGTGCTCGCCGGTAAGGCTGTGCTCGCCGGTAAGGAACAGGTTCCACAGGCCACGTCGCCTGGCCTCGGCCTTGAGCTCCTCGACGACCGGGACGCTCGTCCACGGTTCGGTGCGCTCCGCGAGCTGCGCCTCGAACACCGGCTCCGCCGGGTAGACGTGCTCGTCCATGAACGCGAGCAGCTCCCGACGCAGTTCCTCCGTGCGGGCGTCGAATGCGAAGTCCATCAGCGATCACCGTCCCTCAGCAGCGTCGAGTCGGGCGTGACCGCCGGCCACCAGCGGGCCCACGTGCGTACCGATGTGCTCGAACCCCTCGCCCACGGTCTGCCCGTGGCTGAAGCGGAGGTGGATGCCCTCGCAGATCACGGCGAGCTTGAAGTACGCGAGTGCCACGTACCACTCCAGCCCGGAGACGTCGCGTCCCGACCGTTCGGCGTAGCGGGTCACCATCTCCTCGGTGCCCGGGTATCCCGCGGCATGGCTGGCGTTCCCGACGGCCGCGGGGTCGGCGTACATGACGAGCAGCGCGAGGTCGCTGAGCGGATCGCCGACGGTGGACATCTCCCAGTCGAGGACGGCGCTGATCCGGTCCTCGTCGTCGACGAGGGCGTTGTCGAGCCGGTAGTCCCCGTGCACGATGGCCGCTCGCGGCGAGACCGGCACCGCCGCGCCGAGCCGTTCGTGCAGCTCGTCGATGCGCGGGACGTCGCGGCTGCGCGACGCGTCGAGCTGCTTCTTCCACCGACGCAGCTGGCGTTCGAGGAAGCCCTCGGGGCGGCCGAAGTCGGCCAGGCGCACCGATGCGGGGTCGACGGCGTGCAGCTCGACGAGCGTGTCGACCAGCCGGAGGCCGATGGCCCGCGTGCGCTCGGGCCCGATCGCCGCGAGCTGCTCGCCGTCGTGGTACGGCGTACCCGCGACGTGCTCCATGACGTAGAACGGCGCACCCACGACGTCGGACTCGGTGGACAGGAGGAAGGTGCGCGGCACCGGCACGCTCGTGTCGTGCAACGCCGTGATGACGCGGTACTCACGGGACATGTCGTGCGCGGTGGGCAGGACGTGGCCGAGCGGTGGCCGCCTGACGATCCACCGCGACCGTCCGTCGGTCACCGTGTACGTCAGGTTCGACCGACCGCCCCCGATCACCTCACCGCGCAGCTCACCCGTACCGATCAGGCCGGGGTGCTCGCGGTCGAGGTAGGCACGCAGCCGGTCCAGGTCGAGCCCCGGCGGGTCGGCATCCCTCCCCGCTGCTCGCTGGTCAGCTCCTTCGCCCACCGCGTCCTCCCGTCGTCATCCACCGGTGGTCAGGCTGAGTCCGCCGTCCAGGACGAGCGTCTGACCGGTGATCCAGTCCGCCTCGTCGGAGAGCAGGAAGGCGACCGCACCCGCGACGTCCGCGGGGACGCCGAGCCGTCTCATCGGGTACGTCGCCGCGACGTCGTCCTCGCGGCCCTCGTAGAGCGGGGTGGCGAAGCGGGTCTTCACGATCGCCGGGGCGACCGCGTTGACCCGCACGGTCGGCGCGAGCTCCGCGGCCAGCTCGACGGTGAGCCGGATCAGCGCGGCCTTGCTCACTCCGTACAGGCCGATCCCCGGCGAGGCGTGCATGCTCGTGATCGACGCCATGTTGACCACCGCGCCGCCGTGTTCGCCCATCCAGGCGTGGTGAGCCGCGCGGACCCAGCCGATCGGCGCGATCACGTTGACCGCGAAGGTCTTCGCCGCCGCCCCCGGATCGCTGTCGAGCACGGGCCCGTAGACCGGGTTGATGCCCGCGTTGTTCACCAGCATGTCGACCCGCCCGAACGCCTCGACCGTGCGCGCCACCGCCTCCTGCTGGTGGTCCGCGTCGTCGGCCCGGCCCGGCACGCCGATGACCGTGCCATTCCCGCCGAGGTCACGCACCGCGGCCGCGAGTGGGTCGGGTTTGCGGGCCGTGACGCATACCCGCGCGCCCCTGGCCAGCAGGGTCTCCGCGACCGCCAGCCCGATGCCGCGGCTCGCGCCGGTGACGATCGCCACCCGTCCGTCGAACGGGCGTGCGGTCGGCTCACCCACTCAGCTCAGCCTCTCGACGACCATGGCCATGCCCTGGCCCCCGCCGACGCACATCGTCTCGAGGCCGATCTGCTTGTCGTGGAACTGCAGCGAGTTGAGCAAGGTGGTCGTGATGCGCGCTCCGGTCATGCCGAACGGGTGCCCGACGGCGATCGCCCCGCCGTTGACGTTCAGCCGGTCCTGGTCGACACCCAGCTCCCGCGCCGACGGGATGACCTGGGCGGCGAACGCCTCGTTGATCTCGACCAGGTCGACGTCGCCGATCGCCATCCCGGCACGGGCCAGTGCCTGCCTGGACGCCTCGACCGGCCCCAGGCCCATGATCTCCGGCGAGAGCGCGGTGACGCCGGTCGAGACGATCCGCGCCAGCGGCGTGATGCCCAGCGCCCTCGCCCGCTCGTCGCTCATCACCACGACCGCGGCGGCACCGTCGTTCAACGGGCAGCAGTTGGCCGCCGTCACCGTCCCGTCCGGCCGGAACACCGGCTGCAGCTGCGACGCCTTCTCCAGGGTCGTGCCACGCCGCGGGCCGTCGTCCGCCTCCACGACCGTGCCGTCGGGAAGCCGCACCGGGGTGATCTCACGCTTCCAGAAGCCGTTGTCGATCGCCGCCTCGGCGAGGTGCTGGCTCCGTACGCCGAACTCGTCCTGCATCCGGCGGGTGACCTGCCACGCCTGAGCCACGTTCTCGGCTGTCTGTCCCATGGCGATGTAGACGTCAGGCAGCTGCCCGGCTGCGCGGGGATCCGTCCAGGTCTCGGCGTCGGCCTGCGCCCGGCGCCCGGTGCGGGCCGACGCGTCGGCGAACGCCGGGTTCGCCGTGTCGGGCAGCGAGTCGGAGCTGCCCTTGACGAAGCGCGACACGCACTCGACGCCGGCGCTCACGAACGCCTCGCCCTCGCCCGCCCTGATCGCGTGGAACGCCATCCGCGTCGTCTGCAGGCTCGACGAGCAGTACCGCGTCACCGTGGCACCAGGCAGGTGGTCGTAGCCGAGCAGGACGGCGACCACGCGCGCCATGTTGAAGCCCTGCTCACCACCCGGCAGACCGCACCCGAGCAGCAGGTCGTCGACGTCCGCCGGGTCGAGCTCGGGAACCTTGTCGAGAGCCGCGCGCACCATCGCGGCCGTGAGGTCGTCGGGTCGCAGCTCGGTGAGCGAGCCCTTTCCCGCGCGGCCGATCGGTGACCGCGCCGTCGCGACGATGACTGCCTCGGGCATGCCAGCTACCTCCCTGCGTCAGCGAATCCGTTCCCGCACCAGCGGGCATCGGGTCGCCGCCGTACTCGGCGGTAGCTCACTCTGACAAGGTCTCGGGCGCGATGGCAACTCTCGCCGCGCCCGCGGACCCTATGGCCACAGATCCTTCGTCGCGAGGGCGGCGCCCTCGCTGAGCGACCGGAGCTTGGCCCAGGCGACTTCCGGGTGACTCCTGGCCCGGAAGCCGCAGTCACTGCCGGCGATCACGTTCTCGCGACCCACGACGCCCGCGAACCTGACGATCCTGTCGGCGACTCCTCGCGGATGCTCGATCACGTTGGTCGCGTGTGAGACGACACCGGGCATGAGGATCTTGCCTGCCGGCAGCTTCGACTTCTCGAACACCCGCCACTCGTGGTCGTGACGCACGTTCGCTGCCTCTACGGAGTAGGTCTGCGCCTTCACCTGGTAGACGAGGTGGATGACGTCCTCGAGCTCGATGTCGCTGGCGTGCGGCGAGTTCCAGCTCCCCCAGCAGATGTGGTGGCGCACCTGTTCCTCCGGCACGCCCTCGAGCGCGCGGTTGGTGGCGGCGACGACCAGCTCACCGAGCTCCCTGGTCTGTTGACGGTCCAGCTCGAGCATGTCGTGGATCGAGGGCAGCATCGGATCGTCGATCTGCACGTTGAGTCCGGCAGCCGCGATGGCCCGGCACTCCTCCCCGATGGCGTCGGCCAGTGCGAAGAAGTACGCCTCTCGGTCACCGTAGTGCTCGTCCACGTGCAGCAGTCCGAAGGTACCGGGGGCGGCCACGCCGATGAACCCGTCGCTCGGCTCCGCGCCCACCGCCGCCAGTCCGGCCTTGAGGTTGGCGATATCCCTGGCGAGGCTCTCCTTGCCCTTGTACGTGACGGGGCCGATGCACGCCTGGATCTTCAGCGGCGCTTCGGGGTCGGGGAAGAAGGACTCGCTGTGCCGGCGCCAGATCGACACGCCGTCGAGCTCGGCCGCGTCACGGTAGAAGGTCGGGAAGTTCGCGATGTCCGTCGCACCGCCGAGGCCGCCGGACAGCGACGGCGGCTGCACGGACGCGTCCCCGAACCCGGCGAGTCGATCCGCCACGTAGTACAGCCAGTTGGACTTGCTGTACTCGCCGTCGTTGACGACGTCGACGCCCAGCTCGCGCTGCTTCCCCACGACGGACTCGACCTCGCTCGACAGGAGCGCGTCCCACTGCGTGTTGTCGTCGCCCGACGGACCGAAGTGTCGCGTCGCCGCGGCCTCGAAGTCCTCCGAGCGGTGCAACGAACCCGTGTGGCTCGTCAGGATCCGGTCCGTACTCCGCTTCATCGCAGGTCTCCTCCGCGTGCCATCGTCGCAGTACGGTGCACGCTAGAAGCGTCGGCGGAGGAGCGGTATCCGTTCCCGCAGGGTTCTGGCCGGAATCCGAAGGTCGCCCGAGGCGTCACACCCGACGCCTGCGCGACGTCTGCGACGGGTTCTCGCCGAATCTCCTGCGGTAGGCGCCGGCGAACCGGCCGAGGTGGAAGAACCCCCACTCCGTCGCGATCCGCGAGATCGACCGCTCGTCGGCGGCGGTCGTGAGCAGGGTGTGCCTGGCGCGGTCCAGCCGCATGTCACGCAGATGCCGACCGGGCGATGTGCCCGTCTGCCGCCGGAACGCGAGCTGGAGTGATCGTTCGCTGACTCCGACCCGTTCGGCGATCGTCGCCACCGTGAGGCGGGCACCCGGCTCGGAGCGCATGATCTCGACGGCGCCCGCGACCGTACGACTCGACGCCGAAGGGACGCCGTCGAGCAGGGCACTGGAGTAACTGTGCGGCTGAGCCAGCAGCAACGTGGTCATCACCGTCTGCTCCAGCTCTGCCGTCACGAACGGCGACTGCCCTCCGACGGGGACACGTTCCGCGACGTCGACCAGCGTCTGGGCCACGCCGCCCCAGCTCGCCCCGGTCCGGCGCACCGACATCTCGGGTGCGAACCGGATCCGGTGGTCGACGCTGCGTCCGAGCATCCGGGACAGATGCCGCTCGAGCGCCGCACGACGGATCGTCACGCAGAGCACCGTGTGATCGGCAGTCCACCGCATCGTGGACCCGTCCGTGGTCGAGAAGACCGCGGCGGTCGACGTCGACGAATGGAACCGAGCGCCGGCATAGTTGACGTCCGCATGACCGGAAAGCGGCAGGTTGACCGCATAGATGTCCGACAGGGGCCCCGCCGTCACCTGCAGCTCCACCCCGTACGAGAAGTAGGCGACCATCACATCCCGCCACCGCCTGGCGTTGACCCGCGCGGCGAAGCCGGCCGCGCCGGCCGGCAGGGTCAGGCGGTGCGGCGCGAGCAGGCCGGTCGCGCCCACCACCGCGGCCTCGGGATCACCGGTCGCGAAGACGAGGTGCTGCGACAGTGGCACTCCACCGCGCCAGTGGAGTGCGCCGTTGCTCCCCACGCCAGGCTCCTTCGACGAGAACGTCCCTCCGGGAGCGTACCGCCGGGTGACACGCCAGGTTCCTTCGAGCCGGTGGCCTCACCGGGGACGTGGAGGGTCAGCCGTCGGGGGACGGTTCACGGACGTCTCCTGTCGGCTCATCGGCGAGGTGGTCGATGATCGCCGCGGTCACGTCCTCGGTACCGCTCGTCCCCCCGAGATCGGGTGGCAGGTGTCCGGCTGCGGCGCACGCCTCGATCGCCCTGTCGACGCGGGCGGCGTCGTCGGGCAGCCCGAGATGCCGCAGCATCAACGCCGCGCTCCCGATGGCCCCGATCGGGTTGGCGACACCCTTGCCGGCGATGTCCGGTGCGCTGCCGTGCACCGGCTCGAACATGCTCGGGGTCTGCCGCTCCGGGTTGAGGTTCGCGCTCGCCGCCAGGCCCAGACTGCCCGCGAGGGCGCTGCCGAGGTCGGAGAGGATGTCACCGTTCAGGTTGGAGGCGACCACCACCGACAACGACTCCGGCTGCAGGACGAAGCGGGCCGCCATGGCGTCGACCAGGCAGCTGTCGGCGGCGACGTCGGGGTAGTCCGCGCTCACCCGCTCGAACACCTCGTCCCACAGCACCATGCCGTACTGCTGGGCGTTGCTCTTCGTCACGCTGGTCACCTTCCGCGACGACCGCGTGCGGGCGAGGTCGAAGGCGTGGCGGATGATGCGCTCGCACCCGAAGTCGGTGAACAGCGCGGACTGCACGGCGACCTCGCGACCGGGACCCCGCGCCGACAGGTTGCGTCCGCCGATCCCGGCGTACTCGCCCTCACTGTTCTCGCGGACGACGACCCAGTCGAGCACCGCGTCGTCGGCCTTCCGCAGCGGGCTCGTGACGCCTGGCAGGAACCGGATCGGGCGGATGTTCGCCCACTGGTCCAGCCCCTGGCAGATCGCCAGGCGCAGGCCCCACAGGCTCACGTGATCGGGGACCGACCTCCAACCGACCGCACCGAAGTACACCGCGTCGAAGGTCCGCAGCCGCGCCAACCCGTCCTCGGCCATCATCCGACCGGTGCGGGCGTAGTAGTCGGATCCCCACGGGAACTCGCCCCACTCGAAGGTGAACCGGCCGTCGGACGCGTTCGCCAGGGCGTCGAGAACGGTGCGACCGGAGGCGACGACCTCGGGCCCGATGCCGTCGCCGGGGATCACGGCCACCCGGATGGTTCGTGTGGAGTCCACGAAGATGCTCCTGTTCCGCACCTGCGCGGTCGAGTGCCGGCCGCATCCTGGTGCCCGATCAACTTCCCGATTCAACGGGCCCTCGGCCTCGCGTGTCCAAGACGAAGGGCCGATCCGGCAAGTAGCGAGCACCTATAGGTCGGCCCGAACACTGCTAACCCACGGCGACGTTCAGGAACGCCTCCGCCGCCGGGGTGAGCCTGGCCCTGCGGTGCGCCAGGTAGATCTGCAGGAAGGACGTCGGCTCCAGTGGCACGACCCGCAGCGCGAACTTGCGCGAGAGCGATGTCCACGCCTCGGTCATGACAGCCACCCCGACGCCCTCAAGGACCAACGGGAGGATCGCCTCGCGGTGCTCGACCTCCACGGCGATGCGCACGTCGACTCCCTGCGCACTGATCGTGTCGACGACCTGCCGTTGTCCGGTCCCGTGCTGCACGACGATCAGGTCGGTCCCTGCCAGGTCGGCCGCGGTGACGCTCGCCTTGTTCCCGAGCGGGTGGTCCGGCCGCATGATGAGAACGAATCGCTGTTCCTGCAGCAGGTGCAGTTCGATACCGGCGGCCTGGACCGGCTGCGGTGTCCCCAGCAGTCCGAGCTGTGCCACGCCGGTCCTGACCGCGTCGATCACCCCACCGGGTGTGAACTCGGCGAGGACCCTCACCGACACGTCTGGGTACCGTTCACTGAAGCGGCCGATGATGCTGGTCAACGGCTCGACGGCCGGCGTGGGCATGCAGGCGATGTCCACCTCGCCGGCGGTCAGTCCCTTGAGCGAGTCGATGGCCGCCCTCGCGGTGTCGACGTCTCGCAGCACCTGCCGCGCCGGCTGGATCAACGCGCGACCGGCATCGGTCAGCACGACCCGCCGTCCGATGCGGTGGAACAGCATGACCCCGAGATGGCGTTCGAGCCCGCGGATGGCCTGTGACAACGACGGCTGGGCAAGGTGGAGGTGTTTCGCCGCCCGGTTGAATCCGGCATGGTCGACGATGGCCAGGAAGTACTCCAGCTGACGGACGTCCATGCGCGCCCTTCCCGGATCCCGGACCGATAGGCGCAGCCTACTTGTCGGGTAGCGAAGTCTTGTTGGACCTCCGCTCCCGCGGGATGCAGAGTTCCTTCCATGACTGCCCACAGGCGAGCGAACCGATGAAGATCAAGGACATCCGCGCCAGCGTCCACACGACGTCGATCAGCGTGCCCCTGCTCGCCGAGAGGATCAGCGGCTATGGGCGCGAGGAGCAGCGGGAGTTCGTGTTCTGCGAGGTGGAGACCGACGACGGCTTGACCGGCATCGCTCTCACCGGTCACTTCCTCGTCCGCTCCGTGGTGGCCGCCGTGGTCGACCACTTCCTTCCCGTGCTGCGGGACATGGACGTGCGGGACATCGAGGCCATCCACGAGCGGGTGTCGAAGAAGCTCAACCCGCGCGCGATGACCGGCGTGGTGTCCAGCGCACTGTCGCTGGTGGACATCGCGTTGTGGGACATCCACGGCAAGGCCGTCGGTCGCTCGGTCGCGGGCCTGCTCGGGGGCGCCCGCAGCGAGGTCGGTTGCTACGTCACGTTCGGATTCCCCCAGTACGACCGGGAGCAGCTGGCCGCGGCCGCGCGACTGCATGTCGACGCCGGCTTCACCGGACTGAAGCTCGTCGTGGGCGTCGACAAGGGCGGCTGGCGGGAGGACGCGGCACGCGTTCGCGCGGTGCGTGAGGAGGTCGGCGACGGCGTCGACATCATGATCGACGCCAACTACCTCTTCCGCCCGATCGACGCGCTGTGCCTGTGCCGGGCGATCGAGGACTGCGACATCACCTGGTTCGAGGAGCCGTTGCACCAGAACGACGCACGCGCCATGGCCGACCTGCGCACCCGTACGTCGATCCCGCTCGCCGCCGGACAGATGGAAGGGCATCGCTGGCGGCTGCGCGAGCTGGTCGAGCACCAGGCGGTCGACGTCCTGCAGCCCAATGTCTGCTACGGCGGCGGCTACACCGAGGCGCGGAAGGCCGCGCACCTCGCGCAGGTCTACAACCTGCCGATCGCCAACGGCGGTGGCTGGCCACACTTCAACATGCACACGATGGCGGGCCTGACGAACGGTTGGCTGGTCGAGTGGCACCTCGGCATGGTGCAGGTCGGTGAGCTGCTCTTCCCCGACGCCCCCAGGCCGGTCGGCGGCACCATCGCCATCCCGGAGCGGCCCGGCCTCGGACTGGAGGTCGACCGGGAGGCGTTGCGTGCGTCGCGGGTGGCGAACACCTGACGACCCGCGCACCTGACGACCCCACTCGGAGGAGAGACATGGTCACCATCGTGGACGTCCGTGACGTCGTCGTCCCGATCCGGTCGCACCTCCGCAACGCCTACATCGACTTCAGCACGATGACGGTCTCCGTCGTCGCGTTGGTGACAGACGTCGTCCGCGACGGACGTCCCGTGGTCGGCTTCGGCTTCAACTCCAACGGTCGCTACGCCCCGCAGGGCTTGCTGCGCGAGCGTTTCGTCCCACGCCTCCTCGAGGCCGCCCGTACCGAACCTGCGACGCTGCTCGACGAGTCCGAGACGAACCTGGACCCCGCGGCGATCTGGCAGGTCCTGATGCGGAACGAGAAGCCCGGTGGCCACGGGGAGCGGTCGGTGGCGGTCGGTGTGCTGGACATGGCCGTCTGGGACGCCACCGCGAAGATCGCACGACTGCCACTGTGGCGCCTGCTCGCCGACCGGACGAACGGCGGCGAGGTCACCGAGGAGGTCTTCGTCTACGCGGCCGGCGGTTACTACCACCCCGGCGCGACGTACGCCGCGCTCACCGACGAGATGCGCTCCTACCTCGATCGAGGCTACTCGACGCTCAAGATGAAGATCGGCGGCGCGCCTCTCGACGAGGACCTGCGCCGCATCGAGGCCGTGGTGGAAGGCGTGCTCGGCGGCGATGCCGGCCGGCTGGCCGTGGACGCCAACGGTCGCTTCGATCTCAACACCGCGATCCACTACGCCGATGCGCTCGGGCCGCTGGGTCTGCGGTGGTACGAGGAGCCAGGTGATCCGCTGGACTACCGCCTGCAGAGCGTCCTCGCCGACTGCTACGCCGGGCCGATGGCCACCGGCGAGAACCTCTTCAGCCATGCCGATGCCCGCAACCTGATCCGGTACGGCGGAATGCGTGCCGACAGGGACGTCCTGCAGTTCGACCCGGCACTGTCCTACGGACTGGTGGAGTATCTCCGCACTCTCGACATGCTCGGCGCGCACGGTTGGTCCCGGCAGCGTTGCATTCCGCACGGCGGCCATCAGATGGCCCTGAACATCGCGGCGGGGCTCGGACTCGGTGGCTGCGAGTCCTACCCGGACGTCTTCGAGCCGTTCAACGGTTTCGCCGACCACCTCGCCGTCGACGACTCGCGTGTCGGCCTACCGGACGACCCCGGCCTGGCGCTGGAGCGGAAGCAGGAGTTGTACCGCACGGTCCTCAGGCCGCTCGCCGACGGTTGAGCCGTCGCGCCGTCGGCACGACCGACACGGCGCGGCCGGACGTCAGGTCGGAATCGTGTCGGACGTCCCGCACTGCCAGATCGTGAGCCGCCAGAACAGGCGACTGCCGCGGCGGCTCAGTCGGATCACTCCGTCGGAGATCAGCCTGGCGACCTCCGCGACGCGGGTGACCGCCTCGGGTAGCGGGAAGTCACGGCTCGCGGCTTCGCGCATGTGGTCGCCGAACACGCGCTTGGCCGCCCGGAGAACGGCCGGTTCGTCCTGCAGGGTGGCGGTCGGCAGGTAGACGCGTCCGGCGGGGGCAAGGTGATCTCGGATCTTGGCGAGCATCGCCACCGGCAGCTCGGCACCGGTCGGGCCGCCTCCGCGGCCGTCGGGGAACCAGCCGGACGCGCGGGCCACGACATCGGGTATCCCGCTGATGTCGGCGATCACGACGTCGGCACGGACATCAGGGACCGGTTCGAACAGCGAGCCACGCCGGAACTCGACGATCTCGGCCATGCCGAGCCGCTTCGCGTTCCTGGTGGCACAGTCGACCGCGGCCTGTGACACATCGGACCCGATCACCCGACCGGCGCCGAGCTCGACCGCGGCGAAGCTCAGGACTCCACACCCACATCCGGCGTCCAGCACCGTGTCTCCGGGACGGATCCGCATCGCGTCACCCAGCACCCGGGTCGTGCTGCTCGGCGGGAACACCCCCTCGTCCACCGCCAGCGTGAACTGACCCCCAGCGCCCTTCCACGTATAAGACCGGTCCTCGCCCACTTGACACACATCCCTCCAGTGCTGCCTTCGACGTTACTCCCTGCCGCGCCGGCTCAGTGCCACGGCCACGAGGACGCCGGAGGCGAGCGGCACCAGCATCAGGATGTGCAGCGCCGTCGAGGTGCCGAGCCGGTCGCTGAGCTGGCCGATCAGCAGGGCTCCGGCGACGAAGCCCATGTCGCGCCAGAACCGGTAGTGACCGATGCGGGAGGCGTGCAGGAGGGCGGTGTCGCCGGCGGCCGCGATCAGGACCGGGTAGGTGAGCGCGGTGCCGGCGCCGAGCAGGATCAACCCGGCCAGCCAACCGCCGAACCCGCTGGACAGCGCGACGATGCCCAGGCCGACGGCCTGGACGAGCATGCCGCTGATGATCGCCCCGCGTCGGCCGAAACGGTCGCTGGCCGCACCGGTGAACGGCTGGAGGACGGCCCAGCTGGCCGGATAGGCGGCGGCGAGGACGGCAACGGTGGCCACGGGGAGGCCGTGTGCGTGGAAGTACGTGGGGAGCAGGCCCCACACGAGGGTGTCGCCGAGCTTGACGACGAACCCGGCCTGGCAGAGCCCACCGAAGGCGAAGCGGGTGCCGGGGATCGCCGGCGACGGGTCGTACCGCGGCGGCTGCAGCGAGAAGAGGGTCTGCTGGCCCAGCCACCAGGCGGTCGCGAGCCCGGCGAGCACGAACGCCTCGCCGAGGAGGAACGGGGCCACCCGTGGTCCCATGGACGCGGCGATGGCGCCGCTCGCGTACGCCAGCACGGCGGTCCCGCCGTAACCTGCGAACTCGTTGATGCCCACCGCGAGCCCGCTGCGCTGCTTTCCCGAGACGTCCACCTTCATGAAGATCGAGGTGGACCAGCAGATGCCCTGCTGTGCGCCCAGCAGGAGGTTCGCGACGATCACCCAGCTCCACGACGGCGCGAACGCGATCAGCAGCGGAACCGGGAGGCCGAGGAGCCAGCCGCCGAGCAGCAGGCGACGCCGGCCGAACCGGTCGGCGAGCCGTCCGGCGACGAAGTTGGCCGGCGCCTTGGTCAGTCCGAAGGCCAGGATGAACGACAACGTGGAGGTGGCCGAGGCGATCCCGAACTCGCTCTTGGCGATCAGCGGGAGCACCGTGCGTTCCGTGCCCCACAGGGCGCCGACGAAGGCGACCTGGGCGACGAGGAGCAGGAACCTGGCCATGTTGGGCCTGATGCCCGGCGGTGTGCTCACCGGTTCGGTGGTGGATCGTTCCGTGGCTCCCACGCGCTCGTCCTCTTCTCGTCGCAGCGGTCTGTGCGTTCATGCCCCGCCGGTCGGCAGGTCGGCGAGCAGCCCGCGCCAGGCGTCCCGTTCGCGCGCGGGATCGACCAGCCCGCCCAGGGACGCGCAACGCTCGACCAGGTCGTCGTACCGGCCCTCCTCGTTGCGTTCCACCAGATCGAGCAGCCGCGCCAGGGCCTCGGCGTCGCCGACCGGGAAGTAGCCCGGGTAGTCGTCTCCCAGCAGGCCGACGGATCCCGGGATGTGCGAGGAGACGACAGGCACGCCGGCCGCGAGTGCTTCGGAGACGACGTTGGCGCCACCCTCGTGCAGCGAGGTGAGCGCGAGCACCCGGCTGCGGGCGAGCACCCGCAACGCCTCGTCCCTGGGCAGCGGACCGAGCCAGTCGTACCGGGGGTTGCGTGCGGACTCGGCGGACGCCTCGGCGGTGAGCTCGTCGGTGTAGGCCGCGCCGGCGTGGGTGACCCGGATCCTGGACGCGGTGGGCAGCAGACGCACCGCGGCGGCCAGGCGCAGCGGGTCCTTGACCGGCCGCAGGTGGGCCAGGAAGGCGACCTCGAAGCAGTCGGATCTGGGTCGCTGCCGGGGAATCGGCGGAACCGCCTGCGTGATCACCCGGGTGCGCGGACGCAGGGCGTCGGGCAGCTGGGCCGCGCCGGCCGGTTGCAGCACGACCAGCCGCGCGGCGGCGGCCAGCACCGCCAGGTCGACGCCCGCGGTCTCGAGGTCCGGGTAGAGGTCGGTGCCCGTGAGGGCGACGATCACCGTGCCCTCCGGGCAGGCGGCCCGGAAGTCCCGCACCGCGGACGCGCTCTTGCGCGCGTGCAGTGCGACGAGCACGTCGTACGGTCTGCCGTCGTACGCGTGCATCGGGGTGACCCGATGACCCAGGTCACGCAGGATCGCCGCCCACCGCATCGCCGTGACGGCGTTCCCGTGCACCGTGGTCGATGACGGGTAGGCGAGCGCAATCGTCGTCACCGGCGCGCACAGGTACGGAAGCCTGCGCTCACGTCCCTGCGGTCGGGGGTGAAGTAGTTGCGGTACGTGGTGCGCAGGTAGCGAAGGCGGGTGGCCCAGGAGCCGCCGCGGAGCACCTTGCGGCTGCCGAAGAACTGCTCGGAGTTCTCGTGGTAGGCGTCGCGTTCGAAGTTCGGGTACCCGGCGAAGTCGCTCGCGGTCCACTCCCAGACGTTGCCGATCATCTGCCGGCAACCGAGCAGGCTGTCCCCTCCGGGGTGGGCGGCCACGTCCACCGGACCCATCGAGCGCCAGTCGGTCGCGGCGCGCGTGGACTCGGGAGCGTCGCCCCACGGGTACGTCGGCTTCGGCCGGTCGCCGCCGGTAGCGGCGAACTCCCACTCGGGCTCGCTGGGCAGCCGTCGGCCGGCCCACCGGCAGAAGGCGTCGGCCTCCCACCAGCACACGTGCGAGACCGGCAGGTGCGGCTCGAGATCCACCCAGGTGTCGAAGTGGCGGCGCTGCCACTCACCGTCCGGACCGCGCCGCCAGTACACCGGGTGACGGGCACCGGTAGCGGCCAGCCACGCGCCGCCGTCCGACCACAACCGGGGATCGTCGTAGCCGCCGGCATCGACGAACGCGGCGAACTCCGCCTGCGTCACCGGTGCCCTCGCGATCGCGAACGGACCTACGCGCGCGGGATGCGCCCACTTCTCGTTGTCGTACACGAACGCGTCGGCGCGGAGCGCACCCAGCAGGAACTCCCCGCCGTCACTCGTGACATCGCCCGGCAGCGCACCGGCGGTCTCGGCGTCACCGGCGGCGCCGATGCCGGACAGGACAGGCCGCGGGAACCCGAGGGTCTGCCGGGTATACGTCAACGCCTCGGTGTGGGTGTCGTAGTGGTGCACGGTGTACCGCGCGAAGTGGTGCACGACATCGGTGGCGTTCGGGTCGAGGACCCGCTCGGCCACGCGCTCGGCGACCCTCTCGACGTACGCGACGGTGTCGGCGCGGCTGGGCAACCCCAGGTGCCAGCGGGTGTCATGCGGAATGGCACCGGAGTCGTACAGGGCATCGACCGCGTCCATCAGCGGCGGTTCGCCGCAGGCGTCGCGCAACACGAACTTCTCCTGGAACCACGCCAGATGGCCGATCTCCCAGATGAGGGGATTGACGGTCGGGAGCAACGGCCCGACCATCTGCGCGTCGTCGAGGTCCGCGACCAGGCACAGGCTCTGGCGGCACGAGTCCTCGACCCACGCGGCAAGCTCCTCAACTGACGGCTGCACTCCTGACATGAGGTCCTCCCGCGCGAGAGTGTGCTGCTGACGCTAGTGCCCCGTCGAGTCCCTAGCGAATCGGAGGAACCGTCCCCCACGCAAGCGATCGTCGATCGGCTCACAGTGCGTGGATGCACCGGGAGGTGTCGCGGTAGCCTCGGCGGCAACGGACGACGTCGGGTGGGAGAGATCGATGACACCGCCGAAGCCACGGCTGACCCAGTTCAGTCACGGCGCGGGCTGAGCCTGCAAGCTCGCTCCCGGCGAGCTGACGCAGGTCCTGCGTCACCTGACCCCAGCGGTCCACCCCGATCTACTCGTCGGGGCCGAGACCGGCGACGACGCCGCCGTGTGGCGGCTCGATGCCGAACGCGCGCTCGTCATCACCGTCGACTTCATCACTCCGGTGGTCGACGACGCCAGGACCTGGGGCAGGATCGCCGCGACCAACTCGATCTCCGACGTATACGCGATGGGCGGCCGGCCGCTGTTCGCGCTCAACGTCGTCGCGTGGAACAGTGACGAGCTGCCCGCGTCGCTGCTCTCCGAGGTGCTCGGTGGCGCCGACGACATCGCGGCCGAGGCCGGGTACGTCACCGTCGGCGGACACACCGTCGACGATCCGGAGCCCAAGTTCGGTCTCGTCGTGGTCGGCGAGGCCCACCCCGATCGGCTGCTGACGAACGCGGGTGTGCGACCCGGCGACCACCTGGTACTGACCAAGCGACTCGGCATCGGCATCGCCACCACCGCGATCAAGCAGGGCACTGCGACCGCGGAGATCACCCGCGCCGCGGTGCAGACGATGACCACCAGCAACGCCAAGGCGAGCAGTGCCGCCCTCGCCGCGAACGCCTCCGGCGCCACCGACGTCACGGGCTTCGGGCTGCTCGGCCACCTCGCCCGGATGGCCGAGGCGTCCCGCATCGACGCCGTCCTCCACACCGCGGACGTCCCGATCCTGCCCGGCGTGCGCGAGCTGGCCGACCAGGGCACCGTGCCCGGCGGCACCCGTCGCAACCTGGACTGGACACGTCCGATGCTCGACCTGCCCGACGAGAACATCGACGAGACCACGCTGCTGCTACTCGCCGACGCGCAGACCTCCGGCGGCCTGCTGTTCGCGGCCGCACCCGAGCGGGCAGAGCAGGCCGTCGCCGAGCTGACCGCGGCCGGCGACCATGCGACGGTCATCGGGCACGCCGAGCCGGGAACCGGACGCATCCGCCTTCGCTGAGAGGGCCGGGCGGCAATGCCGCCCGACCCCTCTCGGCCATACCTGTGTTCAGCTGCGCTTGTACTCCTCCCAGGTCACCTTCGCCACCTGGGGACCGTCGTCCGCGCCATGGCCCGCGAGACCGTTGAGACCCTTGTAGTAGTCACCGATCTGTGCCTGTGCCTCGGGCGACATGTCGGTGTCACTGATCGCGACGGCGTGGATGTGGTGGTCGAACCCCTGCGCCGGGGTGCGGTGCCACGCCGCGAAGCCGACCTGGCGGAGCGCCGTCACGGTGCCATCGACGTCGGACACGCCGGAGATCGAGATGTCCACGGCGCCGCCACCGTCGTGGGTGCCCGCCGAGGCACCGGTTTCGGAGGTGTACGAGCCCTGGGTCAGGGTGAGGTTCTCGCCCGCCTTGCCCTCCGCCTCCTTGATCATGGCGGCGGTGCGCGCGTTGACCGTCTCACCGTCCATCGTGGACCTGGCGCCCACGCTGAGGGTGTTGCTCAGCGTGTACCGTCCGTCGCCGAGCTTCGCCAGCGACGTCTTGCCCGGCAGACCGGAGGCGTCCAGACCGCTGTAGCCGAGCGACCGCTGGTACTTCGCGTAGCCGTCGATGGTGGTCGTGCCGAAGTGCCCGTCGACGTACCTGCTCGCCAACATGTCCTTCGCCGCGAGCGCCTGCTCGACGGCCTTGACGCTGTCACCGGCGCCCGGCGTGATCGACTGGTCGGGCTTGTACGGGTCCCACTGGGCCGCCTTGACCACGGCCTCCATGTTGACCGTCGGCGCCGCCTGTGCCGGCGCGGCCGTCGCCACGGCCCCGGCGACCAGGGCGCTGGACAGCATGCCCGTGGCTGCTGCGATCTTCAGGATTCGCATGTCTCCTCCTCGTCTCGTCGTACTGGCGCGGTCGAGCCGCTGACGTTCAGTCGCAGTGCTCGAAGCCGCTCTCGTACTTCTCCGCTCCGACGGACCCGCCCCACTTCACGCAGGTCGCCTTGGCGCTGGCCGCGACCGGTCCTGCGTAGTACTTGAAGTCGCCGGAGTCGGTCGCTCGCTTCGATCCCTCGACCTCGAGGAACGCCGACGTCGCTGTCGCCTTGCCGACGTTGGTCCGCTTCAGCGTGGCCACGCAGTTCTTGCCGCTGCTCGAGCTGTAGAGCAGGTACGCGTCACCGGCGCTCCCGAGCTTCGCGGAGTCGATGACGGAGTAGCCGGCACCGCAGACCTCTTCGGCCGTGTGCGGGTTGCCGCCACAGTTGTTCTTGCTGGTGAAGGACGTCTCGCCGTAGTACGGAACGGCCTGGCCGCCGAGCGTGACGCGCACCGGGTTGCCGTTCTCGAGCTGCTCGTAGTGAAGGTGCGGCCCGGACGACCCGCCGGTGTTCCCTGCGTTGCCGATCTTCTCGCCGAGGGAGACCTTCTCGCCCTCGCTGACACCCTGCACCGACAGGTGCGCGTACCGGGTAGCCGCCCCGCCACCGTGGTCGATCTCGATCCACCTGCCGTAGCTGTCGCCGCCTTCGTTCTCGACCCGACTGACGGTGCCGGCGGCCGAGGCGAGGACCGAGTCACCGTCGATACCGGACTTCTGGAAGTCCACGGCCTGCGGCGGACTGTGGTCGGATCGGGTGTTGGCGTCGGCGGTGTACCCACACGGGAACGGCATCTGGTAGGCGGGCGCCGCCGAGGCTTCCGGGGCATTCGCCGTGCCCAGTACCGGCCGACGTCGGGTCACCGCCCGGGTTGTAGGACCCCTGGTCGAGGACGAGGTCGCGGTCGAGCTTCCGCTCGGCCTCGGCCAGCATGTCCCTGGTCCGCGTGTTCACCGTCTTGCCCTGGTAGGACACCCGGTCACCGGGCGTGACGGCGTTCTGCACGGTGAACCGGTCCGTGCCGAGCTCCTTCAGTGAGGTCACGCCGGGCAGGCCGTTGGCGTCCAGGCCGCTGTAGCCCAGCGACTCCTGGTAGGCCCGGTAGGCCGCAACGGTCGACGTCCCGAAGCTGCCGTCCACCCACTTCTCGTCGAGCAGCCCCTCGTCGTGGAGCGCCTGCTCCACGAGCGTGACGCCGCCCTTGGAACCGGGCGTCACGGCCTGGTCCGGACGCTGCGGGTCGATCTGCGCCGCCATGAGCACCGCCTGCATGTCGACGGCGGGATCCGCGGGCGACACCCCGGGGAACGCCACGATCGCCGCTGCCGCGACGACCCCCACCAGCATCGATCTCATGACGGCCTCCTGTGTCGGGAGCGTCCTTAGGACGCTCTTTGACACGAGAGTTGTCCCCCGGTGCACGTGTCCGATACCTGTTGACAGGCATCGTTGACACACGTCTGACACCATCGGGGCGCGGCGCCCGGCCGGCACCACGGGCGTTCGTGGCCGGTACGCAGGGGCGTCGATCCGAGCGCCCTACGGAGCGGCGAATTGGCGTTATAGTCGGACGACCCTGCGGAGGACGCGCGGCCCGCCTGTCAGATCTGACAGGTTCTGGAGCGCCCGACTCGGAGATGTGACAGCGCGAGGGGGATGGTCGTGCCGGATCAGCCAGGCGGCGAGCGACCGGAGCCCCTCGAGGAGTTCGTCGACGAGCTGGTGCGGCTGCGGGCGGCCGCAGGCAATCCCTCGTTCCGTCGGATGGCGGCGACGTCCGGCGCCGTCTCGCACGCGACCCTGCATCAGACGGTCACCGGCAACAGGCTGCAGCCGTGGGAGACCGTACGCGAGTTCGTACGGGCATGCGACGGCGACGAGGAAGCGCTGCACGAGCACTGGCAGCGCACGCACCTCGCCCTCGCCGCGGATTCCGCGTCCCACATGGGAGAGAGCGCCCACCGCCGGCTCGGCGCCCCCTGGCGACGCCTGCGGCGCGAGTCCGGGAGGTTCGTCGTGATCGTGGCGTCGGTCGTCGTCGCCGCCTGCGCGACCGCGGTCGCCTTCACCGTCGTCGACGGCCGCTCGGCCGGATCGGACGACGAGCGCACGTCGTCGCCAACCACGCCGCCCGGCCCCGCCACGCCGGGTGACGCGAGCCGGTTCATCAGGGACGTGACGATCCCCGACGGCACGATCGTCAAGCCCGGCCGGAAGTTCCAGAAGGTGTGGGAGATCCAGAACGCCGGCAAGGTCGCGTGGCGCGACCGGTATCTGCAGCGGCTGGACGAGTCGCTGGGTCCGACCGACTGTCGTACACCACGTCGCATCCCGATCGGCAACACCTACCCGCGCGAGAGGGTCAAGATCAGCGTGACGGTCACCGCACCGTCGACGGCACCGGCCGACTGCATGGTGCGGTGGAAGATGGTCGACAGGTCAGGACGTCAGCTGTTCCCGTCGTCGCGGCCGGTCTACTTCCTCGTCCACGTCCGGAAGTGAGGGCACCCTTACAGGCTCCGGACCTGTCGTTCGACGGTTGCTTCGATGATGCGCACGGCGTGGTGGACGCCGTCCTCGGCACGGATCAGGTCGCCGAGACGTGACGCGCGGGCGGCCATCGTGTCGTCGGTGACGGCCTGGCGGATCGAGGTGGCGAGTCCGTCGGGGGTGAGTCGGCGCTGGGGCTGCGGGGCGGGACTGACTCCCATCGCGTGGGCGCGTGCCGCCCAGAAGGGTTGGTCGGCGACGAACGGACAGACCACCTGAGGCCGTCCGGCGGCCAGCGCGGCTCCGGTGGTTCCGCTGCCGCCGTGGTGGACGTTGGCGGCCATGCGCGGGAAGAGCCAGTCGTGGGGCGCCTGGTCGAGCACGAGGACATCGTCGGGAAGGTCGGTCGGGTCGATGCCGCCCCAGCCGGTGACCAGGACCGCTCGGACGCCGGCGAGACGGACGGCGTCGGTGACAACCCGGCCGATGCGTCCGGGGTCGGTACCGGCCATGCTGCCGAACCCGATGGACACCGGCGACGCGCCGGCTGCCAGGAAGTCCGTGAGGCCCTGCGAGGGGACCCAGTCTCGAGCGGCGGGGAGGAACCAGAAGCCGGTGGTGTGCACGGACTCCGGGTAGTCCAGTGGCTCGGGCAGCAGGTGGCGGCTGAATCCGTGCAGCACGGTGGCGGGACCGCCGTCGGGACGGCGCAGGATGTCACGTTGCCGGCGGCGCCGAGGCAGGCCGAGCGTGTCGGCACGCCAGGTGTCACCGAGCCCGGCCATGGTGCGCAGGGCGAGGACGAGCAGCCGGTAGCTGGCCCGGTTGAGCGCCTTCGGCAACGGGAGAGGAATCATCGGGTTGCGAAACGTTCGGGTGGGCACCCAGACCGGTTGCATGCAGGCGGGTACGGCGGGCACGCCCATTCGCTCGGCGAGGTGGTGCGCGGGGATGCCGGGCGGGTGCACCACCACGTCGGCTCCGCCTGCGGCGGCGGTCGCCATGTCGCCGAGGACCCGGGCCATCAGCGGCTTGGTGCGGCGGATGACCTCGACCGCGGTCAGCTTGCCTCGTACGCCGCGGTAGTTCGTGTCGATCGCCTGCCGGATCTGCGGATCGTCCATGAGGGTGTTCGGTCCGTCGTGCAGGGCCGCGAACGGCAGTCCGTACGGTTCCGCGAGCGGCGCGAAGGCCGCCGGCGCGCCGAGCAGGACGTCGTGGCCCGCGTCGCGCATGGCCACGGCCAACGCGGCGTAGGGCTGGACGTCGCCGCGGGTGCCGTGGGCCAGGACCAGTGCCTTCATCCCTGCCTCCTTCGGGCTGACACCTCACCGTAGAGCGGCTGGTGCGCCGCCGAACCTGTGAGGGGCACCCCGACCGTGCCAGAGCACGGTGAGCGGTCCCCTCACGGGCTCCCCGCTGATCATTCGCCCGCACCGCGGCCGCGGGGTCACGGTCGAGGCGCTATCGTGGCCGTGGCGTGCCGGGAAGACTGGTCGGCTCCGAGGTCAAGCGGGCCTCGGGAACCTGACAGGAGTGCCCTGGTGCGTGCGCGAGATCTCGTCGGTGAGTTCCCGATGGTGGGGATGGACATGCCGGCGGTCGAGGCGGCCCGACTGCTGGCCGCACAGAACCTTCCCGGGCTGATCGTGGTCGACGATCACGGGCACCCCGCGACGATCCTGCCCGGCACACAGGTGCTGCAGCTCGTGGTCCCTTCCTACATCCAGGACGACCCGATCGTGGCGCGGGTGATCGACGAGGACCACGCCGACCTGTTCCTGACCGAGCTCGGTGACCGCACCGTCCGCGAGTGCCTGCCAGCGCAGCGGCGCGAGCTGCCGGTCGTCGATCCGGACGCCAGCGTCCTGGAGATCGCCGCGCTGATGGCGCGCACGCGGTGCCCGCTGGTCGCGGTGGTCGACGAGGACACGGTGCTCGGTGCCATCACCCTGGACGCCCTGCTGGACCGGATGCTCGGCACGTGAGCGTCGTCGCCTGGATGGCGGTGGCGGTCTTCGTCGTCGTGTACGTCCTGATCGCGACCGAGTGGGTGCACCGGGTAGCGGCGGCGGTCGGCGGCGCCGCGGTGATGCTGGTGATCGGTGCCACCGACGCGCACACGGCGTTCTTCGCCGAAGAGTCCGGCATCGACTGGAACGTTATCTTCCTACTGCTCGGCATGATGCTGATCGTGTCGGTGCTCAAGCGCACCGGCCTGTTCGAGTTCCTCGCCATCTGGGCGGCCAAGCGAGGTCGCGCGCGACCGTTCCGGGTGATGGTGATCCTGGTCCTGGTCACCGCGGTGGCGTCGGCCGCGCTAGACAACGTGACCACCGTGCTGCTGATCGCCCCGGTCACCTTCCTGGTCTGTGACCGACTCGGCGTGCCGGTGGCGCCGTTCCTGATCGCCGAGGTGCTCGCCTCCAACATCGGCGGGACGGCCACCCTGGTCGGCGATCCGCCCAACATCATCATCGCCTCCCGCGCCGGCTTCGGGTTCAACGACTTCCTGATCCACCTCGCGCCCCTCGTCGCGGTCGTCCTGGTCGTGTTCATCGGGTTGTGCCGCATCCTGTTCCGCAAATCGTTCCAGTACGACCCGGCACGGGTCGAGGCCGTGATGAGCCTGCGGGAGAAGGACGCCATCCGCGACCGCCGCCTGCTGGTGGTCTCCCTGGCCGTACTCGCCGTGGTGCTGGTCGCCTTCGTCCTGCACACCGCCCTGCACCTCGAACCCTCCGTGGTCGCGCTCCTCGGCGGCCTGCTCCTCCTCGCGCTCTCCCGCCTGGACGCCACCGAGGTGGCCCGCGACGTGGAATGGCCCACCCTGATCTTCTTCGCCGGCCTGTTCGTCATGGTCGGTGGCCTGGTCCACACCGGCGTGATCGACACGGTCTCCCGAGCCGCGGCGGACGCCGTCGAGGGCCGGATGCTGCTGGCGTCCATGGTGCTGCTGTGGGGATCCGCAGCTTTGTCCGCGATCGTCGACAACATCCCCTACGTCGCCACGATGAGCCCTGTCGTCGCCGACCTCGTCCAGTCCAGCGGAGGAAACAGCCAGGCTCAGGTGCTGTGGTGGTCCCTGGCGATCGGCGCCGACTTCGGCGGCAACGCCACCGCCATCGGCGCCTCCGCCAACGTCGTCGTCCTCGGCATCGCAGAGAAGGCCGGCAAACCCATCTCCTTCTGGCAGTTCACCCGCTACGGACTCGTCGTCACCGTCATCACCGTCGCGCTCGCCGTGCCCTACCTCTGGCTCCGCTACTTCGTCCTGGCGTGACGGGCGCCGCTCAGTCGAGGCTGCGGAGGAAGCGCCGGTACAGCAGCCAGATCAGTGGCACGTGATAGGCGATCCCTGCCAGCAGGTAGGGCCACCAGGTGTCGCCCGTGCTGAGGAGCCAGTAGGTCTTCGCCGGCCAGTACGGCGGGAGCAGCCAGAACGGGTACTGCCACTGCGGCCCGAGGAAGTAGGGGATCAGCGGGAGGCCGGCGACGACGATGCCGAGGGCGCGCATGACGGCGAGTCCTTTGACCATGTTACGCGCGAGGCGCAGCAGGACGAGACCGATGACCAGTCCGGACAGGCCGGTGAGCAGGCCGATCGGGACGAGCGCCGGCATCTGGCCGAGTGGCACCAGCCCGCTCGCGGCCATGGTGGCGACGACGTAGGTCGCCGTGACGGCGACGACGGTGGCGGCTCGGTAGCCGAGATAGGACCGCATCGGCGTCGGCATGACCAGCAGGACCGCGAAGGTACCCGCGTCGCGTTCGTCCAGGACGAGGAACGCCCCCACACCTCCGACGACGATCGGACTCGTCAGGAGCAGGAACGCGGTGAGGATCACCGGGTAGTGCGGCACCAGGTCGACGCCGTAACGTGCGGCGACCAGGTCGGTGACCGGAGGCGTCGCCAACCGCACCATGGCGATCCAGACGAGCGGCGCGAAGACGATGCCGAACAACAGTGACTCGCGCCGCAGGTTGCGTACGTCGTTGCGTCCGAATGCCAGCACCGCGCGCGACATCAAGCGCCTCCGGTCCTGGCGACGACGTACCTGTCGAACATCCGCCGCGCCGGCACGTACATCAGGCCTGCGAAGAGCAACGGGTAGAGCACGCCATACCCGACCTGCCAGGCCGCGAGCGTCTTCTGGTCGAAGGCGGCACCGAGGAGCAACAGCGGCCCGTGTGTCGGGATCGCGTAGAACCACGGGGCTTCCCAGACACCGGAGAAGTGGAACACCGGGAGCGTGAACACTGCGAGTGGCCCTACCGATGGCAGGAACCAGTTGCTGATCGAGGTGAACGGCATCGAGGACACGAAGCTGACCATCAGCATCAGCACGGTCCCGAGCGCGCCGCCGAGGAGCAGGTACGGCAGCCGGAAGTCGAGACCGTGGGTCGTGGCGGCGACGAAGACCGCGAGGACCACGGACAGGGACGTCAGCGTGATCACCTTCGCGGCCAGGTACTCGACGAACCGCAGCGGTGTGGCCGCCAGGGCGTAGACCGTGCGGTCGCCCTTCTCGAAGAACACCGCGCCGGCGATGAAGAAGTAGCCGACGATCGTGAGATCGCCCAGGATCACGTACGGCTCCGCGGCGGAGCGCAGGTCGTGCGGCAGAGGCAGCAGCAGCGCCAGCCACATGACGCCGGAGAACACCCCGGCATGGAGGAAGCGGTACCGCCACTGCAACCTCACCTCGAGGCGCAACGCGACACCCAACCGGCTCACGTCAGGCTCCTGCCCGTCGTCTCCACGAAGACGTCGTCGAGCGATGCCTCCTTGCTGTGGATCGTCTCTACCCGCTCGTCTCGCAACAGCTGGAGGAACCCGCGACTATCCGCGAGGTGGTCCATCGGGAAGTCGCGCTCCGCCAGGGTTCCGGATCCGTCGCGATACTCGACCCGAACCCGGCGCTGACTCCGCTCGACCTTGAGCTCCCTCGGCGAGTCGAGCGCGACGATCCGGCCGTCGACCACGAACGCCACCCGGTCGCACAGTTCGTCCGCGGTGGCCATGTCATGGGTCGTCAGGAACACCGTCTTTCCCCGCGCCTTCTCCGCGAGCACGATGTCCTTGACCTTCCGCGCGTTCGTCGGGTCCAGGCCCGATGTCGGCTCGTCGAGGAACAACAGCTCGGGATCGTGGACGAGCGCGCGGACGAACACCAACCGCATCTGCATGCCCTTGGAGAACGCGGCGACGCGGGTGTCGGCGTCGTCCTCGAGTCCCACCAACTCCAACAGCTCACGTGTGTCGCGCGTCGGCGTGGAATAGAGCGACGCGAAGAACTCGAGGTTCTCCCTGGCGGTCAGCCTCAGGTAATGGTTCGGCAGCTCGAACGAGACTCCGACGCGTTCGTAGAACGCGGGCCCCCACGCCCGTGGCTCCCTGTCCCACACCTCCACGCTGCCGCCGTGACCTGCGAGCAGGCCGATGAGGATCTTCTGTGTCGTCGACTTGCCGGCTCCACTGGGGCCCAGGAAGCCGAACACCTCTCCGCGCCTCACCTCGAAGTCCATGCCGCGCACCGCCGGCTCGGCAGATCCCGGGTAGCGGAAGGTCAAACCGGCCACGGTGATCATCTCGACGCGGACCTCCTTCTCCCGCCGCCTGTCGCGCCCTGCCGGGTCAGGCCGGTCGCGACCAGGTCGATGAGCATCTCCAGGGCCTGGGGATACGTCGCCGGGTCGAGCCGGTGTGCCTCGAGCGGCACGAGCATGACGGCCTGCATGACACCGAGCACGACGTCGGGCTCCGCATCCACCAGCTCGCCGTCGCGCTGAGCGCGTTCGATGAACTCGATGATCGGGCCGGTGACGAGCTGCTTCGCCTCCTCCAGCCGGCCGGGGGTCAGTCTTCTCGACACGGCCTCCAGCTCGTCGGGGTGCGTGACCAACCGGTGGTACAGCGCGTTGTTCTGCTGAATGTCGAGTACCCCGTACAGGAACCGGCGAATGGCGTCAGCCGTGTCGCCCGACTCCTCGAAGAGTCGGTCGAGAAGTCGGGCCTGCAGGGCGGGAACCTCGCGGAACATCAGCTCGATGTAGAGCTCCTCCTTCGAGGGATAGAACGCGTAGAAGCTGCTCTTCGCTATCCCGGCAGGCCTGACGAGCTCGTCGAGCGACGTCTTGCGCAACCCCTGCGTCGTGAACAGGCGTCGGGCGGCGTCACACAGGATCGCGTCGATGCGTTCGCGCTCCCCGGTGCCGAAGGCCGGCGGCATGACTGCCCTCCATGACCATATGAACAGATCGAGTATTTGTTTTCAGACACTACCGCGACCGCCTCCGGAGCCGCAACGTCCGGACACTCAGCGGTGGTCGGCGCGCTGCCACCAGGCCGCGGTGAGGCCGGCCCCGGCGACGGCGACCAGCCCGACGAGCAGGTACCCGACGGGCCCGACCGTGCCCGCGTCCGGTGCGACGACACCCGTCGCGAACGCGGGGACCGACCATGGGAACCACGTACCCGCGCCCACCATCGCCAGTGTCTGGGCGAGGACCACCAGCACCATGACGAGGCCGACCGCCGGCAGGTAGCCGCGCCCGGCGCTCGCCGCGAACGCGATCGGCGTGGTGAGCAGGACGTTGAACGCGTAGACGGCCGCGACCTTCGCCGCGGCGTCGACGACCACGACGTCGGTCCACCCGGGCAGGCCGAGCACGGCTCCGACGAGCAGGCCTCCGGCGAGCACGACCGCGGCGAGCACGGCGCACCACACGGCGGTGACGGCGAACTTCGCCGTCACGATCGCCGATCGCGACACGGGCGTGGCGAGCAGGTCGGCGGCCGTGCGGTCGCTGAACTCCCGACCGAAGATCCACGCCGAGACCACGCCGGTCACGACCAGTCCGCCGGCGACGTAGACGGTGAGCAGCAGCTGGACGAAGCCGGGCCACGTCGCGGCCGCACCGAACAGGTCCGCCTTGCCCGCGACCAGCTCGGAGGACCGCCGCGGGGCGCGGAGCGCGACCACGAACACCCCGGTCATCACCGGAGCCAGCGCGATCCCGGCCGCAGACAGCACCGGCGCCCGGGAGTGGCGCAGCTTGCCGGCTTCGACCCGGCACGCCGCGGCCAGCGCACGCGCGCCGGTCACGACGCCCGCCCGACCCCGGTGCGGTCGCCGTGTTCGGCGAGCAGTCGCAGGAAGAACCCCTCGAGGTCCTCCCGCCGGACATGCAGCGCCGTCGGCGGCACCGACGCGTCGACGAGCAGCGACGCCACCCGGTCCGGGTGTTCGACAGCGTCGTCGTCGACGACGACCAGGCCCTCCGGTGTGTCGCCGACGACGCGCACGCCGTGCGCATCGAGCACGCGCCGTGCGGCGGGCCGGTCGACGGCGTCGACGAGCAGGTGGGTCCGTGCGCGACGGGTCAGGTCGCTGCCGTCCAGCTCCGTGAGGAGACGCCCCCGGTCGATGATGCCGACCCGGGTCGCGAGCCGCGCGACCTCGGCCAGCACGTGACTCGACAGCAGGACGGCGACGCCGGCACCCGCGCACCGGCGGAGCAGCTCGCGCAGGGCGACGACGGCGGCCGGGTCGAGTCCGTTGCCCGGCTCGTCGAGGACGAGCAGGTCGGGCCGGGGCAGCAGCGCCTTGGCCAGACCGAGTCGCTGGCCGTTCCCCAACGACAGCTGCCCGGCGCGACGGTGCCGGTACGCACCGAGGTCGAGGAGGTCCACCGCGCGGTCGACGGCGCGCCGGTCGGCGATGCCGTGCAACCGCCTGGCGATCTCGAGGTTCTGGTCCACGGTCATGCCCGGATACGCGTGCGCGCCGTCGACCAGGTAGCCGACCCGACGCCACGGCCCCCTGCCGGACGAGACCCGTCCACCGAAGAGCGTGACCATGCCACGCGACGGCCGGGTCATGCCAAGCAGCATCCTGATCAAGGTCGACTTGCCGGCGCCGTTGAGCCCGACCAGGCCGTAGATCTGGCCCGGCTCGATCCGCAGCGCGACGCCATCGACGGCGACCACGCCGCCGTACCGCTTCGTCAGGTCACGGGTCTCGACCGCGGGCACGTTCACGGGTGCGCCTCGCCGACGACGACGGAGAGCGCCTGCTCCATCAGCGCGGTCAGGTCGGCGCGCCCGTCGGCCTCGGCCCAGCGGAAGAACGCGACGCCCGCGGCGGCCAGGCACACCTCCGCGGTGACGCGCACCCGGAACACCTCGTCGTCGTCGAGCCCGTCGCTCAGGCCGTCGACGATGGCCTGAGCGGTCTGGAACTGCGTCTCCCAGTGCCGCGCCCGCAACGCCGGGGTCGCATGCACCAGCCGCACCCGGGCGAGCACGAGGTCGAACTCGTCCGCGGACAGCTCGGCGACGCCCTCGACCAGGCTCCAGCCGATCCTGCGCAGGAGCGGTTCCCCGGCCGGTCGCGCGGCGATCCGTGCCGCGATCGTCGGGTCGTAGTCGTCGGCGAGTACCAGAGCCTCCTTGGTGGGGAAGTGCCGGAACACGGTCATCGACGAGACCTCGGCCGCGTCCGCGACGTCGGCCACCGTCGTGGCGTGGTAGCCGCGCTCGGCGAACAACCGCATCGCGTGTTCCTGGATCGCCAACCGCGTCCGCAGTCGGCGGCGCTCTCGTAGGGGAAGCCTCTCAGCCACGCGTTACACGCTAACGTGTGTTAGCGACTAACACAAGGCGTCGACTGCGTCAGACCAGGTAGCCGACCGCGGCGTAGCCGGCGGTGGCGGCGCCGAGTCCGATCACGAGGCTGGCGGCGACGTTCAGCGCCGCCTCCAGTGGTGCGCCTTCCTCGAGGAGGCGCAGCGTCTCGTAGCTGAAGGTGGAGAACGTGGTGAGGGCGCCGCAGAATCCGGTGCCGACCAGGACCGCGACCCAGGCGGGGACCACACCTGCGCTCGACAGCCCCGCGACGACGCCGAGGATCAGGGAGCCGACCGCGTTGACGGTGAGAGTTCCCCAGGGGAAGAGCTGGTCATGCCGTTGCTGAACGAGTCGATCGGTGACGTAGCGCAGCGGTGCGCCGATCGCGCCGCCGACAACGACCAGGAGCACCGCTGTCATCGCCGCGCCCGGCGTCCGAGGGGGCGGCGAGCGAGCAACCGGGCCAGGATCACGCCGACCCACACGGCCGTCAATCCGGCCAGGACGGAGCCGACGACGTAGACGTTGGTGAGCAGCCACTGGCCCCGCGCGGCGAGCGCGTGTGTCTCGACGGCCAGCGTCGAGAACGTGGTGAAGCCGCCGAGCACACCCACTCCCAGAAAGGGGCGCAGGTACCGGCCGGTCTGCCACACCTCGGTGACGAGCACCATCAGCAGGCCGACGAGCAGGCAGCCGACGATGTTGACGGCGAACGTTCCCCAGGGGAACGAGCCGGGCCGGGTCGGGAGCGCGAGCTCGACGAGGTAGCGGGCCACGCTGCCCACCGCGCCACCGCCCGAGATGACGGCGAGGACGCCGGCGTGCCGGCGCATTCTCGATCCGAAGGAATGACGCGCGGGTGTCGAGCGGAGGACATCGGTGTCGCCGAGCTCAGGACTGTGCTGGGGGGTCGTCTCGCCGGTGGTCACGGTCACCTTTCCGCTTGCCCAGGGACCGTTGGCGAGGCACCGTGGTGCCTTGCGGTTGCCGGCGAGTCCCACCGCCGCGAACTCCACGAGTCTACCGACTGCCGGCCGACACCGGCATGGAAGAGGTCCTGATGCGACACCAGGGCATGGCCTTGCGGGTCAGCATCTTCGTCAGCGACACCGACCAGTGGCACCACAAACCGGTCTACCACGAGATCGTGCGTCGCGCGCACGCAGCGGGCCTCGCCGGCGCGACAGTGCTCCGCGGCACGGAAGGCTACGGCGCCGGCCGGTTCGTCCACACCAGCCGCATCCTCAGCCTGGCCGACGACCTGCCCCTGGTCGTGATCATCGTCGACGAGGAAGACCGCGTCCGCGCATTCCTCCCCCAGCTCGACGAGCTCATCACCGAAGGCACGGTGGTCGTCGACGAGGTCGAGGTGATCCGGTACGTCGCATCGTCGAGTTGATCTCGCGCCGCACGCACGACCACCGCGCCCCCTCACACCCGTCCCCGCACGCGTCATGGCACCTCGATGTCGCCATGACAGCAGCAAGGCGCCCTTCACGTGAAGCCCACGCCGTCACGCGGGGGCGGCGGGTGGTCGTCTCCACAGGCGTTCCGCGAGCATCGGCTGACCCGGGCCGGTGAGCTCGGCGACGACGTCACGCCGTCCGGCGACGGTCATCAGGAGAGCCTCTGCCGCACCTCGCACCTCAGGTCCCCTGCCGGTGGACCAGTCCAGGTCCGTGGCGACGAGCCGTACGCCGCGGACCCGCCAGAAGCCGCGGATGACCGGGGCGTAGAGCGCGGTCCGCATCGCGGCCGGCACACGGTCGGCGGGGATGTCGCGCGGCATGTCCAGTGGCCGGCGGATGTCCTGGTGGTGGATGACCCCGTCGGTCAGCGCGATCGCGCCGCCCAACCCGGCGGTGAGCCCCTGCGGGTCGAGGTAGCCCGCAGGGTCGCGAGCAGCTCGTCGGGACTGCGTCGGTCGCAGCGCGCCTTGACGACGGCGTTGACGCGGTCGATCTGGAACCGGCCCGCGACGAAGCACCTGACCAGCTCGCGGCGGTCGAGCTCGTCGTAGCTGATCGCGTGTGCCACGACGTCGCGGACCCGCCAGCCCGCGCAGAGCGTCGGCCCCTCCCATTGGTCCGGCGACAGCGTGGCCAGGAACTCGGCGAGGTCTTCTCGTTCCGCGCGGGCAAGCGGCATGAGGTCCATGTGGGGTGGTGTCCGCGGTCAGTCGACGATCTCGGCGAAGCGGGCCAGGGTGCCCGACCAGCCGCCAGGAGACTCGAAGATGCCGCGGAAGGTGTCGGCCTGGTCGCCGTAGCGCTCGAGGTGACGGTGCCGCAGGTCGAGTCGCGTGTGGCCGGGTGCATCCTCGACGAACGTGACCTCGACCTCGGTCTCCAGCTCGGGATCGAACTGCCAGTCCGCGCCGATCTGCCAGAGCAGGACGAGACGTCCCGGCGGCTCCCACACCGCGACCCTCCCCCAGGCGCACTCGACCCCGTCGGTGCCGCGCTCGAACCAGCGTCCGCCGGCACGCGGCTCGACGACGACCTCGGCGATCGCGGCCGCACCGATCGAATGCTCCGGCGGCCAGAACGCGGTCATCTGCTCGGTGAACAATGTGAAGGCACGGGCCGGCTCGATCGGCACGGTCACCGACCGGTGCACGACGATCTCTGTCGTCGACTCAACACTCATCCGGTTACTCCCTACGGGTCGTCGTCTGCTGCCTCCGCCGCGGCCAGGGCGGCGAAGTTGTCCAGCGTGGTCGCCCAGAACCGGTCGAGATAGTCGCGCACGACGCTCAACCCCTTCCGGTCCAGGCGGTACAGGTGTCGGGTGCCGCGCACCGACTCGGTGACCAGCTCGGCGTTCTTGAGCACCCGGAGGTGCTGGGACACCGCCGGCCGCGAGATCGGCAGGTGCTCGGCGAGCACACCGACCGGCAGCGGCCCGTCGACGAGCCGCTCCAGGATCAGCCGGCGTCGCGGGTCACCCAGAGCGTCGAGAACGGTTGCGGCGGAGGCGGGCACATCGGTAAGTCTGCACGAACGGTAAGTCGAAGTCAACCGTCCGCCGCTCGCGCGGGCATGGCAGACTCGTGCGATGGTCTGGTGGCAAGCGCTCATCCTCGCGATCGCACCGGCTTCACTCACTGCCGGCGCGCTCCTGCTGCAGAGCTCGTTGACCCGCAGGAACGAGACGGCGAGGCACTGGTCCGACGTGAGGTTCAAGGCATACGCCGCCCTCTGGCGATCGTTCCACCACCTCGCACGAGCCCTGCACGAGCAGGCCGAAGCAGTACGTGACTCCGCCGCCGGCGACCGGTTGACCGTTATGCTGCGGGCCGACACCGAGACTGTCCGGCCGCTCAAGGAGCAGATTGCCGAGGCATGGCTCGTGTCGGGCGACAGCAGCAGGAAGTGCCTGCTCGACATGATGGACCTGACCACCCGGGTCCTGGACCTGCACCGGCACGAGGTCACTGCCGGCGAGATCATCAAGCTCAACGACGAGTTCGGTGACAGGTTCGACGACTACGTGACCAGGTGCCGCCAGGAGCTCTCCCTGCGGGTATGACCCGTTCCTCGCTGCCGTGTCGCGTCGCGAACACGTACACGTACAGCGGGCCTGTGGAGGCACCTCATGTGTTGCGGCCGAGCTGCCGTCAGCGCAGTTCGACGCGCCCGTCCGCGCCGTCGCCGAGGAACGCGGCCAGGCGTTCCCCTTCGGCGGTCACGCTGTCGCGCTCCCGCCCGGTGAGCGTCCGCAGCCGCTCGACCGTCACCGTCACCGGGTCACCCGCACCGTCGCGGGTACTGGTCCACGTGGCCGCGACGCGTCCGTCGACGAGGACGAACCTGGTGCCCTCGACGCTGAGCCCGCGGTGCTCGATGTCGATGATCCGGCTGCGGTCGTCGTAGCCGAGCACCGCGTTGTCGAACGCAGGTAGGAATCGTGGCGGCGCCGGGACGTCGGAGTCGGGCAACGGCCCCTCGTCGACGTCGAGCAGCTCGCGACCGCGCTTGTCGCGGAAGGTGCGCAGCTTCGGGCGCAGGCGCTCGATCACCGCGGGCAGGCCGGTCAGCCCCGACCAGGAACGGACGTCCGCACTCGCCGCGGGACCGTACGCACGCAGGTAGCGCAGCACGAGCTCGTCCGGTTCGCCGGCGTCGTCTGCGAGTCGGCGGCCCAGCCAGGCCTCGATCGTCGTGCACCGCGCCGGCGCCGTCGTGCCCCAGATCCCGCGCGGCGGCACCTGGACGAGCGCGACCACCGTGCTGAGCGCGTCGCCGAGGACGCGCGTCCGGGCGTCCGGCCACCGGTCGCCGATCGCGCGGGCGACCTCGCCGACCGTCCGGGGCTCTGCCGCGAAGTATGGGGCGCCGGCGGTGGCGAGCTCGCCGAGGTCGACACCGGGCAGGTGCCGTGCCAGCACGCTCGACATCCGCTTGACGAGCATCTGCTCGTGCAGCGGTCGGAGCGCGAGGCAGTCCTCCGCCGAGACGAGGTGCAGCGTCCTGCGCATCAGCAGGGTGCGGACGGCGCGCCGGTTCTCGAGCAGCTCGACCAGCTCCGCCGGATCGAAACGCCGCAGCCGCGACCACAGTCCCACGTACGGCTCCTGCGGCTCCTGAGCCTGCAGCCCCACCAGATGCTCGACGGCCGAAAGGGTGTCGAGGTCGGCCGGCTCGAGCAGCAACTGGCGGGCGAGCAGCGCGCGGTTGAGTGCGCGGTCGTCGAGGACGGTCACCGGGCCACCGCCCTGCGGCGGTACTCGACGTACTTCCACACACCGACGCCCGCGCCGACGACGAGCATGCTGACGATCCCGGCGACGACGGTGCTCGACGTGGCGGAGCCCGCGGTGTCGAAGAGCGTGACGTAGGCGGCGACGAGGCAGGCCGCGACGGCGAGCAGGCCCGCCGTCGTGCGCAACGCACGCCTGCCGCCGCCGCGTACCAGAGTGACGACGACGTCGCCGGCGAGCAGGAGACCCACGGCGACACCCATGCCGAAGGTGTACTCGCGGACATCGGGCGTGAGGTCGGGTCGGGCCAGGCGCACGACCACGAGAATCAACGCCACCGCGAGCACCACCCCCAACACCAGCGCCGAGCCGAGCTCCCAGGCGAGCGGCAGCGCCCGGCGCCGGTCCTGGCGCTTGCGGGGGATGTACGCCCAGGCCTGCTCGCGTGCCAGATGACCGGCCAAGGCGCCGAAGCCGACGATCGCGCAGCCCGCGACCAGAGGCCCGACGTAGCCGCTGCTCACGAACCAGATGAGGGCGGCGACACACACGCCGACCGCGGGGCTCGCCAGCATGCCGATGAGCTGCGACCGCCGGAACGGCTGGCGCGCGTCACGAAGATCCAGCGGGTGCACCAGCGGCTGGACGGCCGCGT
The DNA here is from genome assembly GCA_009379955.1 of Streptosporangiales bacterium. NCBI lineage: Bacteria > Bacillati > Actinomycetota > Actinomycetes > Streptosporangiales > Streptosporangiales bacterium. The sequence continues at coordinate 43,428 of WHST01000005.1, forward strand.
CGGGAAGGTCGACGATCTCGGTGATCTCACGCATGACTGCCTCCGAAGGCATGGGGGATGAAGGTGCCAGGCATTCCACCCCTGGCCACCTCGTAGACCTTCTGCCGCGAGACGCCGAGTCGTGCGGCGACCGTCACGGCGCTGAAGTCCTCGAGCAGGTCGTCCACGGCGACGGCCCGTACCGCAGAGGCCCGGGAGTTGAGGTGAGCGGCGAGTGCGCTGACCTCGGCGGCCAGCAGTGCCACACCGAGCGGACCACCGAACCCGTCGGCCCACTCCTTCTCGCCAGTCGTCGCCGCTGTGTACAGGCCGTCGCCCATGTCCCGGAGGACCGCACGCACGCGATCGGGGTCGATGTCGTTCTCGGCGAAGCGCTCACCCACCGAGGCGCGGACGTCGTCCGGCCGATGGCCGAGCACCGCGTCCCACGCGCCGTCAACCCGGGGGTTACAGTTGCTCATGCCGCTCAGCATGCGGCAGGGCGGACCTCCTGTCAATAGGGGGGTGACAGATGCGTCTCCCCTGCCGGATATCGTGAGCCGGGTGAACCCAGCCGCACCTGCACTCTTCCGGCTGCTCGTCTCGTGTCCCGACCAGCCTGGCATCGTCGCGGCGGTGTCGCGGTTCCTGTACGAGTCCGGCGCCAACATCGTCAGCTCCGCTCAGTACTCCACCGATCCCGAGGGCGGGGCGTTCTTCCTCCGCATGGAGTTCGCCCTGTCCGAACCGTCCGACGACCTGGCGGAACGCTTCGGACCCGCGGTCGGCGAACGCTTCGGCATGGACTGGACGCTCTGGGACACCAGGCAGCGCAAGAGGTTGGCGATCCTCGTCTCGCGGTACGACCACTGCCTGCTCGACCTGCTGTGGCGTTGGCGGCGGCGGGAGATCGACGCCGACATCGAGCTCGTCGTGTCGAACCACACCGACCTGCAGACCGACGTCGCCTCGTTCGGCCTTCCTTATCACCACCTGCCGGTGTCACGCGACACCAAGGCCGACGCGGAGGAGCGCCTCCTCGAACTCGTCACCGACCGGGTCGACCTCGTCGTCCTCGCCAGGTACATGCAGATACTGTCCGGTGACTTCCTGCGGCGCGTCGGCGTACCGCTCATCAACATCCATCACTCGTTCCTACCCGCCTTCGCCGGCGCCGGACCGTACGAGCGGGCCAAGGAACGCGGCGTCAAGCTCGTCGGCGCGACCGCGCACTACGTGACGGAGGAGCTCGACGCCGGGCCCATCATCGAGCAGGACGTCGCGCGGGTGTCGCACCGCGACGACACCCCGACCATCGTCAGGCGCGGAGCCGACATCGAACGGATCGTGCTCTCGCGCGCCGTCGCGTGGCACTGCGAGGACCGCGTCCTCGTCCACGGCAACACCACGGTCGTGTTCCCCTAATACTACAGCCGCACTTATGGTGCGGCTGTAGTACTAGGCGAATGATCACGTTCAGTTGGTAAAGACGCACCGAACATGGCCCATGCGCCATGGGAAGCGCGTACTCACCATGGGAAGCCAGCGGCACGTATCGGGGCACCTCTCCACGCTGAGCCCGAGACCGGCCAGGTCAGTGGCAGGCGTGGCCGGAGCGACGCCTGCCACTGACAACTCACCATGCCTGCCCTCAGGTCTCCACCGTGTCCGGCGTCACATCGGTCACCGAGGGCGTCCCCGCGAGCATCATGGTGTGGGCGAGCTCACCGGTGAGCTCCCCGGTGAGCTCGTCGAGGAGTCGACGGACGCCGTCGGCGCCGTCGACGGTGAGCGCCCACAGTATCGGCCGTCCGACGAACACCGCACGGGCACCGAGGGCGAGCGCGGCGAACACGTGCCGGCCGTGCCGGATCCCACCGTCGACGTACACCTCGGCACCGGTGCCGGCGACGGCGTCGGCGACGGCGACGGCGACGGCGACGCGAGGCAACGCGCGGGGGGTGGGGACGACGCCGTCGAGCTGGCGGCCGCCGTGGTTGGAGACCCAGACGGCCGACGGCCCCGGCGGCGACGCACTCGCGGGCGTCGTCGGCGCGGAGCACACCCTTGACCACGACGGGCAGGCCGCTGACGTCGCGCAGCCAGCCGATCGCGTCGGGCGTCAGGTCGGCGGCCTTGTCGAGGGCATGCACCTGCGCGCCGTCGCTGGCGACGTTCACCAGCAGGTGGTCGGCGGGCACGGTGTCCCACACGCTCGGCCCGTCGTCGAGGCGGCGCCCGACGACAGGCGTGTCCGCGGTCAGCACCACCGCCGCGGCACCGTTCTCCTTCGCGCTGGCGAGCAGGTCGACGGTGAGAGCACGGTCGTTGGTGACGTACGCCTGCACCCACCACGGCGCACCCGCCTCGGGGAGCCGCCGACACGGTGCTCACGTCGCGCAGGACGTGCGGCAGCAGCCGGAGCGCGTCCCAGGCTCCCGCGGCTTCGCGGACGGACAGCTCGAGGTCCGAGCCCTGCCGGAAGTACCGGTAGACAGGCTCCGGCAACCGGTCCGCCGCCATCCGTTCGATCTCGTCGACCCACCGCACCCGCCACCGCCTTCCCCGCGCCGCTCGGTGTCGGCGCGATACCTTACCCTCGAAGGCACGCATGTCACCGCGGGAGGGCCGACCGTGCCAGAGAGGGACTTCACCCCGTTCAGCTACCTGACCGCGCCCAACGCCGGCCTGTACCGGAGCGTCATGACCGCGTTCGTCCAGGCCAAGCGCCGGTTCACGGTGCACATGAGGCCGGAGGACGTACACGAGTCGCTCGCGCACGCGGTCGAGTCCGCGAGCCTGAACGATGCCCTCGCCAGACTCGTCGACTGGGGCAACCTGCGCGCGGACGCCGACACCAGCCGGGTCACGAGCGTCGAGGACTTCCACCGCGCCCGCTACCTCTTCCAGCTCACCCGGCAGGGGGAGGCCGTCGAGCAGGCCGTCGAGACCTATGACGAGGTCCTCGGCAGGCGCGGCGCGCTCCAGGCCGTCGCCCTCGCCGACATCGTCACCCAGCTCCGCGCCCTCACCGAACTGGCCGAGCAGCCCGCGGCGGATCCCGCCAAGGTGCACCTACTGCTGCGCGGACTCGTCGACCGGTTCACCGACCTGGCCGGTAATGCGCAGGCGTTCATGGGTTCGCTGCAGCGCACCATCGACCTGCACGACGCGGACATCGACGCCTTCCACGCGTACAAGGATCGGCTGATCGACTATCTCGAACGCTTCATCAAGGACCTGGTCACCACGGGCTCGGAGATCGCGACGCTCGTCGCAGCACTGGAGGAGCGGGGCGTGGCCTGGCTCCTCGACATCGCAGCCGGCCGTGAGTCCGAGGACGCCGCGCCCGGTGCCGGCGAGGATGCCGCCGACGCGAAGCAGGTCGAGTTCGAACGCACTCGACGGCTCTGGGACGAGCGTTGGCACGGCTTCCGCGCATGGTTCGTCAGCGAGCCCGGGCACCCGAGCCAGGCGAAGCTCCTCCGCTCGCAGGCCCGCGCCGCCATCCCGCAGCTCCTCCAAGTGGTGGCTACCCTCAACGAGCGGCGCGCGGGTCGCTCCGACCGGTCCGCCGACTTCCGCAGCCTGGCCGGTTGGTTCGCCGAGGCTCCCGACGACGCCGACCTGCACCGGCTATGGCGGGCGGCGTTCGGGCTGTCCAGCGCACGTCACCTGACCGCCGACTCCGACGGCGCGGCGGAGCCGACGTCGGCGCAGACGGCCTGGGCCGACGCTCCCCCGCTCGAGATCAGTCCGCGGCTGCGCAGGACCGGCAGCTACGAACGACGCGGCAAGCCGAACCGCGTGGTAGACCGGTCCACGCAGCGCGCTCACCTGGCCGAGCTCGCGGCGCGCGAGGCCGCCGAGACCAGCGACGCTCGCGACGCCCTCGTCACGACGCACCCCACCAGGCTCACCGACGTCGGGCACCTCGACCCCGCCGCGTTCCGGCTCTTCCTCGGTCTGCTCGGCGACGCGCTCGCCGCGCAGACCCCCGACAGCCTCGCCGCGCAGACCCTCGACAGCCTCGCCGCGCAGACCCCCGACAGCACTGCCATAGAGACCATCACGTCGGACGGCACCATGATGATCCGGCTCACCCCACTCGACGACGGGCATCGCGCCGAGATTCACACTCCGCTCGGCACCTTCGGCGGGCCCGACCACCTCGTCGAGATCCTGGACCTTATCGCCAACGCCCGCCAGGAGCAGAGCGCATGACGCTCCCCGCCGCTCCGGAGGCCTGCTCGTGACCGCCCTGACCGACGCCCTCGACGCGACGAGAACCGACGAACAGCGCAAGGCCGCGCGGGCACTGTTGCGACGTCCGCTGCTGCACGCCGGCGACGAGGCCTTTCCCCTCGTCCGTCGCTACGCGGCGGAGCTCCGCGAATGGTTCGACCGCAACACCGGGTGGCTGCTCGTCGTCGACAGCGAGGTGGCGAGGCTGGTCAAGAGCGCGGCGACGACACACGACCACACCTTCCCCGCGCGTGACGTGAAGTCCCGGGTTCCGTTCGGCCGGCGCAGGTACGTGCTCACGTGCCTGGCGCTGGCCGCGCTCGAACGCGCCGACTCCCAGGTGACGCTCGGCCGCCTCGCCGAGCAGGTGGTCCTGGAAGCCGGCGACCCGCGGTTGTCCGCCGCCGGGGTGACCTTCACTCTCGAAGGTCGTGACGAACGCGCCGACCTGGTGGCGGTCGTCCGCCTGCTCCTCGACCTTCGCGTGCTCAGCCGGGTTGCCGGTGACGAGGAGGCGTTCGTCAGGGACACCGGAGATGCGCTCTACGACGTGCACCGCCGGGTGCTCGCCGCACTCCTCGCCACACCGCGGGGGCCGTCCACCGTCGACGACCAGGGCTTCGACGACCGACTGGCGGCCCTGACCCACGAGATCCCGCCGACCACGGACGAGCTGCGCAACCAGCGCATCCGGCACCGGTTGACCCGACGTCTCCTCGACGAGCCGGTGCTCTACTACGCCGAGCTCGACGACGCCGAACGCTCCTACCTCACCGGGCAACGCACCGCCATCACTGCCCGCATCACCGAGCTCACGGGCCTGGTCGCCGAGGTCCGTGCCGAGGGCATCGCCATGGTCGATCCGTACGACGACCTCACCGACGTACGCATGCCGGAGAGCGGCACGGAGGGCCACGTCACGCTGCTGCTCGCCGAGCACCTCACTCGACAGGAAGGCGCGGTACCCGTCGAGGACCTGCACGCGGAGGTACGCCGACTGGCCACCGAGCACAGGGGCTACTGGCGCCGAGCCGCGCGTGACCCGGGTGCCGAGGTCGACCTGACCACCTCCGCACTCGTCCGCCTCGAAGCGCTGCACCTGGTGAGCCGCACGGCGTCCACGGTCACGGCGCTTCCCGCGCTCGCCCGCTACAGCCTCGCCGAACCCACCTTCGCGGTGCATCTCACATGACTGTGTATCCCGCCGCCCTCCTCCGCTCCGCTCCTCGCTCACGTGCGGTGGACGACCCACTGCGCCGTGGTGTTCTCGCTGCGATGCTCACTTCGGAGGACGGCTCATGAACAGACAGCTGCCGACACCGGTCCTGGAACGCTGGCAACCACTGCGCGCCGGCCTCGTCGACCTCTTCTACTACGACAGCGAGGAGTTCTGGTTCCGCGACGGCCGCCTCCTCCTGCGCGGGAACAACGGCACCGGCAAGTCCAAGGTGCTCGCCCTCGTCCTCCCCTTCCTGCTCGACGGCGATCTCGCGCCGCACCGCGTCGAGCCCGACGCCGACTCACGTAAGCGGATGGAGTGGAACCTCCTGCTCGGCGGTGACCACCCCTACCCCGAACGCCTCGGCTACACCTGGCTCGAGTTCGGTCGCGTCGACGAGCATGGCGAAGCGCACTACCGCACGCTCGGCTGCGGGCTGAAGGCCGTCACCGGACGGGGAATCGCACGCCACTGGTTCTTCGTCACCAGCCGGCGTCCGGGTGCCGATCTCGCCCTCGTCGACGCCACGAGAACCGCGCTCGCCCGCGACAGGCTGGTCGACGCGCTCGCCGGCCACGGCACCGTCTACGACCGCGCGCGCGACTACCGCCGCGCCGTCGACGAAGCCCTCTTCGGATTCGGCGAGCAGCGCTACCGCGCGCTCGTCGACCTCCTCGTCCAGGTGCGCCAGCCGCAGCTGTCCAAGCGACCCAGCGAGAAGGCCCTGTCGGCAGCACTCACCGAGGCCCTCCCGCCCCTGGATCAGGCGGTCATCGCCGACGTCGCCGAGGCGTTCCGCAGCCTCGAGGAGGATCGCGACACGCTGCGGGCGATGACCGAGGCTCACCACGCCGCCACGTCGTTCCTCGGCCATTACCGCCGTTACGCGCGCGTCGCGTCACGGCGCAGGGCAGCGCTCCCGCGCAACGCGCAGTCCGACTACGAGCGGGTCAACCGCGACCTGGGCGCGGCCGAGGCCGAGTACGCGAGGGCCGACGGCGAGTTGTCCGCCGCCAAGGAGAAGCTCACCGAGCTGGCCGGCGTCGAGAGCCGACTGAAGGCACGCGATGCCGCCCTACGCGCGAGTCCGGAGATGCGCAGCGCTCGCGAGCTGGAACGCCTCGGAGAAGACGCGCAGCGACTGGCCACGGAGGCACGGCGGATCGCCGCCGAACGAGACGACGCCACCGGACGGGTGGGCGATCTCGAGAAGCGGCACAACACCGCGACCGCGAGGCGGTCCTCGGCAGGCGACAAGCTGACCGCGGCGCGACACTCGGCAGGAGACGCCGCCGCCACGGCGCACATCACCGATCAGCACGCCGACGGCATCAACACTCCCCTCGACGCCGCACACGATCTGACGGCACTGCGCGGCGAGGCCGGTCGGCTGGTCGATCGTCAGCAACGCGCGATCGACCACGTGCAGAGCCTGCTCACGAAGGTCGACGACACCACGCGAGCGCTCGCCGACGCACGGCGCAGAGCGACGGACCTCGACACCGAGGCCGAAGATCTGGCCGTGCGTCGTACCGACGCCGAGCGCACCGTCACCGAGCGCGGCGCCGCCCTGGTCAGGGAGGTACGCGCACATCTCGACCGGGCGACCGAGCTGCGACTACCCGATCCCGCCAGCACGCTGGCCGAGCTGGAACTCTGGGTCGAGACACTCGACGGGACCAACCCCGCGACCGCGGCCGCGGGCAACGCCGGCCGGGTCGCGGCGGCCGAGCTGGCCACGCTGGCGGCCGAGCTGGAGAATCGGGAGCGAGCAGAGCGCGAGCGCGCCGCGGAACTGGCCGAAGAGATCGCACGCCTGGAGCGCGGCGAGGACACCGCGCCACCTCCGCCGCACACGAGAGACGCCACCGCCCGGCAGGGCCGCCCAGGCGCACCGCTGTGGCAGCTCGTGGACTTCGCCGAGCACGTCGACCCGGTCGACCGGGCGGGGCTCGAAGCCGCACTGGAGTCGGCGGGCATCCTCGACGCCTGGATGACGCCCCGGGGTGAGCTGCTGTCCGCCGACACCGACGACGTCGTCGTTCGGGCAGGCACCCGGGCCGACGTCGCGCTCGACACCGTTCTGCGACCCGCGGTCGACCGGGTGGCACCGCAGACGAGCGGGATGTCGGACGACACCGTCGCGGCCGTGCTCGGGTCGATCGGTCTCGGCCGCGGCGGCGACACGTGGGTCGGCGTCGACGGTCGCTACCGGATCGGGGTGCTCGAAGGCACCTGGCACAAGCCGGCAGCGCAGTACATCGGCCGCGGTGCGCGCGAGGCGGCACGACGGTCCAGGCTCGCCAAGCTCCGCGGCACCCTCACCGAGGTCGAGGCCGAGCTCACCGGGATCACCGCGGCGCGCGCTCAGTTGAAGGAACGGGAGACCGTCCTCACGGCGGAGCAAGCGACCTTTCCCGGCGACCAGCCGGTGCATCAGGCGCACGCGGCAGTCGGCGCGCTCGCAGAGGAACGCACGCGCCTCACGACCCGGCAGGAGGTCGCCGCGCGGGAGCTCGTCGCCGCCACAGCCGCGAGCGAGGGAGCCCGGGCCGCTCACCTCGAAGGCGCGCGGGACACCGGGCTCCCCGCCGACACAGGCGAGCTCTCCGACGTCCGGCGGGGGTTGGGCGAGTACCGGATCGCGCTGGCCGGACTCTGGCCCGCGGCTGAGGGACTCGACGAGGCGACCCGGCATGCCGACCAGGTCGCCGGCGACCTCGGGAACGCCCGTACCGCACGCGACGAGCTGGCCATGCGCACGACCGAGACCGAGCACGCGGCCGAGGCCGCGCGCGAAACGCACGACGCGTTGCGTCAGACCGTCGGCGCCGCCGTCGCCGAGCTCGAACGACAGCTCGGCGAGGTCGCTGACCTGGTGCGCGACAACGAGAACGGCCGGAAGCGGGCGCAGACCGAGGCCGACGGCGCCCTCGAGGCTCGCGGCAAGGCAGTCGGCGAGCGCGAACGTCTCGGCGAACAACTGGTCGCCGTCTCCGCGCAGCGGACGACGGCCACCGAGTCGTTCCGGCGCTTCACCAACACCGGTCTCCTCGCCGTCGCGCTGCCAGACCTCGACATCCCCGATGCCGACGAGACGTGGGCACCCGACCCGACCGTGCGGCTCGCACGTCGAGTCAACGACGAGCTCGCCGACACACCGGACGACGACAGCACCTGGGATCGCGCCCAGCATCGGGTCAACACCGAGCTCAAGACGCTGCACGACACCCTGTCCCGGCACGGTAACAAGGCGGCGGCGGACCTGCGTGACGACGGCATCGTGGTGGAGGTCGAGTTCCGCGGCCGACCAACCTCGGTGCCCGACCTCGCCGAGGCACTGGCCGTCGAGGTCGACCAGCGCGAGCGGCTGCTCGACGAGCGTGAACGCGAGATCCTCGAGAACCACCTCGTCAACGAGGTCGCGAGCACTCTGCAGGAGCTGATCTCCGTGGCCGAGAGCCAGGTCGCGGCCATGAACCGTGAGCTGGCCGAACGACCGACGAGCACGGGCATGCGCCTGCGCCTGCTCTGGAAGCCGCGCGACGACGGCCCGTCGGGACTCGCGGCGGCCCGCGAACGGCTGCTGCGGCAGACCGCCGACGCCTGGTCGGCGGACGACCGTGCCGCCGTCGGCGGCTTCCTGCAGGAGCAGATCACGCAGGCACGCTCGCGTGACGAGTCGGGCACCTGGCACGAGCACCTCACCGAGGCGCTCGACTACCGCGCCTGGAACCGGTTCGTCATCCAGCGGCACCAGAACGGCCAGTGGCGACCGGCGACCGGGCCTGCCTCGGGCGGCGAGCGTGTCCTCGCCGCCAGCGTCCCCCTCTTCGCGGCGGCGTCGGCGCACTACGCATCGGCCGACAACCCGCACGCGCCACGCCTCATCACCCTCGACGAGGCCTTCGCCGGGGTCGACGACCACGCCCGCGCGAAGTACCTCGGGCTGCTCGCCGCGTTCGACCTCGACGTCGTCATGACCAGCGAGCGCGAGTGGGGCTGCTACCCCGAGGTGCCCGGGCTGGCGATATCGCACCTGGCCCGTAGGGAGGGCGTCTCGGCCGTGCTCGTCACCAACTGGCAGTGGGACGGCAGCGACCGACTGAAGGTCGAACGCCCCGTGTCGACGCTCGCCACCGAAGACCGTCCTGAAGCCCTCTCGGAGGGGTCGTGGGACTGACCGACCACCAGCGGCTCGCTCGCCTGCTGGGTGGCGACGAGCTCGCGTGGCTGCTCACCAGGGTGCGCCGTCGGATGGAGCGTGGCGAGCCGCTCGACACCTCGGTCACCCTGTCCGGCGCGACCGCCGAGCAGCGAGCCGCCGCCCACCGCCTGCTCGGGCGACGTCCCCGTCCGGGCGAGACGCTCACCGTCTCCCTTCCCGCGGTCGACCACGTCGTACGCCACTCGGGCGCGTGTCCCGACGGACTCGCGGTCGCCGTCGTCGCCCTCACCGGCCCGGTGGCCGACCGCACCACCGAGAGAGCGGAGCTGGAGCGGTCGTGGCAGCGCGCGTTCACGCCGCTGGAGGCCGTCGTCGAGCGGCGGCCCGGGCTCGTGGCGTGGTACGAACGCATCCGCGCCACCGGACTCGTCCGCCGGTTGGCCGGCACACCCGAGTCCGCGGAGTCGTTGCTCGGCGACCTGGCCGAGGTGATCCGCCACCTCCCCGCGCACGGTGAACCCCTTGGACGGTTCGCCGCCCGGGTGGCGCGCAGCGCGCACGCGCTCGACGACGACCGTCCGCTCGCGACGCTGAGCCTCGGCGCCGCCCGAGCCCTGTCCGGCCTGTCGGCCGGCACCGGCGCCGAATGGCGCCGCGAGGTCTGGGCGTCCGTCGGTCTCCTACGCGACGAACTGTCGACGACGGTCCTCACCCTCGGCTTCCCCGGTGACGACGAGACCGCCACGGGCCGCGCCCTGGCTGCGTGGCACGGCACGGGCCAGCCGGTCGTGCTGACCCTCCGCCAGCTCGTCCGCGACCCTCCCCGGCTCGACGTGCCACGCGCGTCCGTCTGCGAGAACCCGGTCGTGGCGTCGACGGCCGCGCAAGAGCTCGGGCCGGCGTGCACGCCGCTGGTCTGCACCAGCGGACAGCCCGGCGCCGCCGTCATGCACCTGCTGCGCCTGCTCACCGCGGCGGGAGCCGGCCTCCGCTACCACGGCGACTTCGACTGGGGCGGCCTGCACATCGGCAACCTCCTGTTCGACCGGTTCCCGGTCCGCCCCTGGCGGTTCGAGACCACCGCTTACCGCTCTGCGAGGCTCCGCGGCAGGGAGCTGACCGGGAGCCCTGTGCAGGCACGCTGGGATCCGTCCCTCGGCGCGGCCATGACCGAGCTCGGCGACGCCGTCGAGGAGGAACACATCATCGACGACCTCCTCACCGATCTGTCCGACTGACGCACACCGCTCAACCGGCTACCGTGCGTTCGCGCCAAAGCCACTCTTACCTGATGTCACGGACCGGGTGACGCTCCGGGCTGTTCGTCGGAACGCCGTTCTGGCCAGCGCGAGGGAGCGCATCGTCATTCCATGGTGCAGGCGGAACTGGCTGTCGGGGCGCTGGTCACCGTCCGGGCCGAGCGGTGGGTGGTCAGCGACGTCGACGCCGGCACCGACAACACGGTCGTCGGGTTGCGCAGTGTCGAGGGCGGCCGGTACGACGACACGCTCGAGGTGATCTGGGAGGTCGAGACGGGCAGCCAGGTACTCCCGGCCGGGTCATTGCCCGAGGTCACAGAGGACGGATTCGACCCGCCCGCCCGGCTCGCGGCGTTCCTCGACGCCGTGCGCTGGTCCGCCGTGACCTCCGCCGACGTCAAGACCCTGCAGGCACCGTTCCGGTCCGGCGTCGCGATCGAGGACTACCAGCTCGAGCCGGTGGCCCGTGCCGTCGACGCACCCCGCGTCAACCTGCTGCTCGCCGACGACGTGGGCCTCGGCAAGACGATCGAAGCCGGCCTGGTCGCCCAGGAGCTGCTGCTGCGACACCGGGCCAGGCGGATCATGGTCGTCTGCCCCGCCGGCCTCACCGTGAAGTGGCAGGACGAGATGGCCGAGAAGTTCGGCCTCGACTTCACCGTGATCGACACCGAACGGTGCGCGGTCGTCCGCCGCGAGCACGGTAGTGCGGCCAACCCGTTCAAGGTGCACCCGCTTGCCATCGTCAGCCTGCCGTGGTTGCGTGGGCCGAAGGCGCAGCGCCTCCTCGACGAGGTGCTGCCGCCGGGAGGCCCGTCGTATCCGCGTACCTTCGACCTGCTGATCCTCGACGAGGCACACCACGTCGCGCCGGCCGCACCGAAGCAGGTGTACGCCGTCGACTCCCAGCAGACCAAGCTGATCCGCCGTCTCGCGCCCCACTTCACCCACCGGCTCTTCCTGTCGGCTACACCGCACAACGGCTACCAGGCCTCGTTCACCGCGTTGCTGGAGATCCTCGACGACCAGCGGTTCGCCCGCGGCGTGGAGCCGGACCGGAGAGCGGTCGCCGAGACGGTCGTGCGACGACTCAAGCGCGACATCGCAGGTGCGGACGGCACACGGCGGTTCGTCGAGCGCGTCGCCACCGCGATCCGGGTCGAGTATCCCGAGGACGAGCGGGAGATCCACGGCCTGCTCGAGGAGTTCGCACGGCTGCGTCGGGCGCGGCTCCGGTCGAACAGGGGCAGGAAGGCGACCGACCTCGTCACGCTGCTGCTGAAGAAGCGGTTGTTCTCCAGCCCCGCCGCGTTCGCGCACACCGTCGGCGTCTACCTGCGCACGCTCCAGGCGCGCGACCGCGACGATCCCGACGTTGGCGAGCCGCCGGACTGGATGGACGACTTCTTCGACGACACCGCAACCTACGCCGACGAGCCGCTCGCCGAGGCCGAGGACGACGCACTGAACCGCGCGGGTGCGCTGCAGCCCACTCCGGAGCAGCAGGAGCTGGCACTGCTGCGCCGGATGGAGCAGTGGGCGCTCGCGCACGAGGCACGTCCGGATGCGAAGGCCCGCGAACTGGTCGCCTACCTCAAGGCCGTATGCCTCCCCGACGGGGGGCTCTGGACGAACGAGCGGGTCGTGGTGTTCACCGAGTACCGCGACACCCAGCGCTGGCTGGTCGAGCTGCTGCGGCAGGAAGGTCTGGGTGGCGCCGCCGTCGAGCAGCTGCACGGCCAGCTCGCGACGGCGGACCGCGAGCGGCTCCGGCTCGCCTTCCAGCGCCACCCCGCGGAACACCCGGTACGCATCCTGGTGGCGACCGACGCCGCGAGCGAGGGGATCGACCTGCAGAACCACTGCCACCGGCTGGTGAACTACGACATCCCGTTCAACCCCAACAAGCTCGAGCAACGGATCGGCCGCATCGACCGGTACGGCCAGCGCGAGGCTCCCGACATCCGCCACTTCGTCGGCTCGGGTTTCGGACGCGCGGTCGACCGTTACGAGGCCGACCTGGAGTTCCTGGCCCGGGTGGCCGACAAGGTGACCCGGATGGAAGCCGACCTCGGCGCGGTCAACGCCGTCCTGTCCGACAAGGTGCAGCGGCGAATGCTCGGGCAGCTCGTCGACGACGGCCTCGACGACCCAGCCTCGACGTCGGCGGCGGCACGCGATCTGCCTGCGGAGAAGGCCGTCGGGGAGCAGGTACGCCGACTCCGCGACACCGTCGACCAGACTGTCGCCGAGCTCGGCATCACGCCGCACGCCGTGCGGCGGGTGGTCGACACGGCACTCGACCTCGCGAGGCAGCAACCGCTACGGCCCCACCTGTCCGACCAGCGCCTCGTCGACGGGATGTTCGAGGTGCCGACGCTCACCGGCTCGTGGGTACGGGCCTCGGCCGGGCTCACCGAGAAGCTGGGGCGGCGCGACGCACCGCCCCGCCAGCTCCCGGTGACCTTCGACGCCGGAGTAGCCAGGGGCCATGACGACGTCGTGCTCGCTCACCTGAACCATCCGTTGGTCGCGATGTCGACCGACCTCCTCGCCGATGCCGTCTCGAACGTCGACATCGACCTGCACCGGGTGACGGCGGTCGTCAGCGACGATCCCGACCTCGACGACGTGCTGGTCGGCGCGTACTCGCGGTTCGTGCTGGTGGGCGCGGACGGCGTTCGGCTGCACGAGCAGGTGCTGCGCGCCGGCGGGTGGGCGCCGGAGACGGGACGGTTCCGCCGGCTGGAGAACCTCGGCCGGCTCGGCGAGTTCCTCGACCAGGCGCTCGCCACCGGCGCCGAGGCGTCACCCGCGGTCCGCGCTCGACTGGCGGAGCGCTGGCCGCGCGTCAGGGACGGCGTGCTCGGCGCCGTCGAGTGGCGGGCGCGGACCTTGCGCGAGCAGCTCGACCGCAAGCTCGCCCAGCGCGAGCAGGACGAGCGGGACCGGTTGACCGGCAACCTCGACCAGTTCACGAGGACCCTGACCGCCGCGCTCGCCGAACCCGAGGACGAGCAGCAACCGGTGCTGCTCAGCGAGATCGACATCAAGGGTGCCGAGGAGCTCGCGCAGTACCGCCGCGACCGGCAGTCCTGGCGAGAACGCCTCGACCAGCTCGAGGGAGAACGCGACAGGGAGCTGAACCTGATCCGGGCTCGGTACGCGCGGCAGGAGCCGCACCAGTTCCCGGTCGCCGTGGTGTTCGTCGTGCCGAGACGGGAGGCGACCCGATGACGGCGCAACTCCAGCCATACCGCACACCGGGGCCACCTCCCGTGGACGGCGCGCAGCAGCACCGCGACTGGCTCGATCTCGTCGAGGTGACGGGTCCGTTCCTGTCGCTACCTGTGCTGCGGTCGGCGTGGCCAGGCCTCGACCCGCTCGACAAGGCGGTCCGCGACCGGCTGCGGCTCGAGCACGGGGACTGGCTGAACGATCAGGCGACCAAGCAACGTGCCTGGATCGAGTACCTGCTGTGCGAGCTGCTCGGCTGGGGCGCCGACGTGCTCTTCCGAGACGAGACCGAGACACTCGCCGCACTGAGTCACGAGAGCGCCGAGCACGCCGTGACGGTCTTGCCCGACTTCGCGGTCGTGGAGCCGGGCGAGGACGTCAAGCCGGCAACCACCCGGCTGGTCGGCCTGATCTGCCCGCCGGCCTCGCATCCGACGGCGGCCAACACCGGGGCGGGGCGCACCGACGACTGGCCGGCGAGCCCGGCCGACCGGCTGGTGCAGCTCTGCCGGCACCACGGCGTGCCGCTTGGGCTGGCGACCGGCGGCCGGTTCTGGACCCTGGTATGGGCGCCGCGGGCGACCGAGCGGCGGCCCGCGGTGACGACCACGGCGACCTTCGACGCCGTCTCCTGGCCCGAGTCGGCCGAGCGCAACGTCGTACGCGCGTTCGTGTCGATGCTGTGCCGGACGCGGTTCTTCTCCGTGCCCGACGACGAGACGCTCCCCGCGCTGCTCGAAGCGAGCCTGGGCTCGCAGGAGGAGATCACCGAGGCGCTCGGCGTACAGGTGCGGCAGGCGGTCGAGCTGCTGATGGCGGCGATCGGCCGCGCCGACCTGCGCGCGCAGGAGCGCGGCGAACCCGGCCTGCGTGGCATCGACGCCCACGACGTGTACCGCGGCGCGGTGTCGACCATGATGCGCGTCGTCTTCCTGCTGTTCGCCGAAGACCGCGGCCTGCTGCCGTCCGACAACGACCTCTACGCCGGCGCGTACTCGGCGAGCGGCCTGTACGCCCGGCTCCACAGTCGAGCCGTCGAAGGCAGCGAGGATGACCTGGAGCACTCGACCGCCGCGTGGCACCGGCTGCTTGCCTTGTTCCGGGCTGTGCACGACGGTGTCGACCACCCGCGGCTGCGGATGCACGCGCACGACGGGCCGATCTTCGACCCCGAGTCGTACGACTGGCTGCCGCGCGCGATCGACGACCGCACGGTGCTGCACATGATGCGCGCCGTGCAGCACGTCGAGATCGGGCGCGGTCGCTCGCGCGAGCTGCGCACGGTCGGCTTCGGTGCGCTCGACGTCGAGGAGATCGGCTACGTCTACGAGGGCCTGCTCTCCTTCGAGGGCTACCGCGCCGAGGAGCTGATCGTCGGGCTCGTCGGCGCTCCGGGTCATGAGGCAGAGGTGGCGTTGACCGAGCTGGAACGGCTGGCGGCCGCACATCCCGGTGTGCCGGCGCTCGCGGCCGCTCTCGCCGAGCGGTACAAGGACGCGAAGATCGGTTCGGCCAAGGCGCTGGAGAAGCGGTTGGCGCCGCTCGGGGAGCAGGACCGGGAGGAGGCTCGCAGGCTGCTACTCGCGGTCACCGGCGGAGACTACCCGCTCGCCGAGCGGATGCTCCCGTTCCACGGCCTGATCCGGCACGACCTGCGCGGGCAACCGCTGGTGATCCCGTCCGGCGCGCTGTACGTCACTGAATCGCCGCTGCGCAAGAACTCCGGCACCCACTACACGCCACGTCCACTGGCCGAGGAGGTCGTGGAGCACGCACTGCAACCCTTGGTCTACTCGCCGGGTCCACTGCAGACGGCGGACGAGTCGCAGTGGGTGCTGAGGCCGTCGACCGAGATCCTCGCGCTCAAGGTCGCCGACATCGCGATGGGCTCGGCCGCATTCCTGGTCGCGGCTGCGCGCTACCTCGGCGACAAGCTCGTCATGGCG
Organism: Streptosporangiales bacterium; assembly: GCA_009379955.1. Classification (NCBI taxonomy): domain Bacteria; kingdom Bacillati; phylum Actinomycetota; class Actinomycetes; order Streptosporangiales; species Streptosporangiales bacterium. The sequence goes on from WHST01000005.1 coordinate 59,481, forward strand.
TGGTCACGGCAGGGTGTTGCGCCCGCGCAGAGCCGGGTCGTCGCCGGCGACAAGCGTCGCGACGCCGAGGAGGACCCGGTGGTGGTCGAGGCCAGGCGGAAGGTGATCGAGCACTGCCTGTACGGCGTCGACATCAACCCGATGGCCGTCGAGATGGCCAAGCTCTCCCTCTGGCTGGTCTCGATGGACGGCCGGCGCCCTTTCACCTTCCTCGACGACCGCCTCGTCGCCGGCGACTCGTTGCTCGGCATCACGTCCCTGGAGCAGCTGGAGTACATGCACCTCGACCCCGCCAAGGGCCGCGAGCTGCATGAGACCGACCTGCTCGGCTGGACCTCAGGCGTGCGCAGCCTCGTGGCCGACGTCGCCGAGCACCGCCGCCAGATCGGCGAGATCGAGCTAGGCGACGACCCGATGGCGGCACTCGACCGCAAGCGCGAGCTGCTGGCCGAGGCGCGCAAGAAGGCAGAACCACTACGCCTGTTCGCCGACCTCACCGTCGGCGCCGCCCTCGCCGGGCATGCCAAGCGAACGGGCTCCCGCGAGCCGAACGCCCGCGCCGACATCGACGCCGAGCGCGGCACGAAGCGGGCTGACCTCTCCCACCGGGCCGCCGAGCTTGCCGACCTGGTGAACAGAGACGTCCGCGCCTGGGAGGCGCGGGAACACGCCGACACCTGGCTGGCCACCGACCAGGTCCCCGGCTCCTTCGCCCGCGAGCCGCTCCACTGGCCCCTGGTCTTCCCCGAGGTCTTCGCCCAGGATGGATTCGACGCCGTCATTGGCAACCCACCCTTCCTGGGCGGACAGAAGCTCACCCGCTCACTGGGGACGGCCTATCGTGAGCACCTGGTGCTGGCGCTGGCAGCTGAGACTCGAGGCAGCGCCGACTTGGTCGCCTATTTCGCGTTGCGGGCACACGAGCTGTTGAACCCATCGGGGCAGACCGGGCTGCTGGCGACGAACACGCTGGCACAGGGCGATACCCGAGAGACCGGGCTGGACCAACTCGTCGCGAATGGGGCGGCGATCAGGCGGGCGATCAAAAGTAGACCCTGGCCGTCCCGGTCGGCGGTCCTGGAGTACTGCGCTGTCTGGACCAGCGGAGTGGAGCTTGACAAGGCCGCAGTACGGATCGCTGACGACGCCGTGGTCAAGCAGATCACGCCATCACTCGAGGCAGGGTCGAGGGTCGTCGGTTCACCGAACCGCTTAGTCTCCAACGCAGAACGGTCATTTCAAGGTTCCAACGTGCTCGGCCTCGGCTTCACCATGACTCCCGACGAGGCAGCCGCGTTGGTTGAGAAGGACCCCCGCAACAAGGAGGTTCTCTTCCCCTACCTCAACGGCCAAGACCTCAACTCCAGACCCGACTGCTCGGGCAGCCGCTTGGTGATCAACTTTCGCGACTGGCCCGAGGAGAGAGCGAAGGGGTACCCCGATTGCTACGACAGAGTCATCCGCTTGGTGAAGCCTGAACGCGCGGAGAATCGGTACAGCAAGTCCGCCAGGCAGCGTTGGTGGCTCTATGAACGCGCTCGCCCGGAACTCTACGGTGCCATTGACGCGCTGGAGAAGGTCGTCGTGATCACGCTCGTAAGCAGGACCGTGACACCGGTGATTGTGCCAACCGGGCAGGTGTTTTCCCACATGCTCGGGGTGTTCGCGACCGATGACACGGCGATGCTGGCGATGCTGTCAAGTGCACCGCATTACTGGTGGGCAGTTGCGCGGGCCTCGTCGATGAAGGCGGACCTTCGCTACACCCCCTCCGACGTGTTCGAGACGTTCCCGCTGCCCGAGCTCACGCAAGGGATGCGGGAGCTGGGCGACCGGTTGGACACATTCCGGCGGGAGGTCATGCTGGGGCGGGACCTCGGGTTGACAAAGACGTACAACCTGGTGTTCGACCCCGGTTGCACGGACCCCGACATCGTCGAAATGCGGCAGATCCACCGGGCCATCGATGTCGCGACCGTCCGAGCGTACGGCTGGGACGATCTTGTAGAGCAGCTCGACCACGGGTTCCATCCGGCGGGGCGGGATCTGCGCTACACGGTCGGGCCGGCCGCGAAGCAGGAGATCCTGGACCGGCTGCTCGAACTGAACCACGAACGCTACGCCGCTGAGGTCGCCGCCGGCCTGCACGACAAGAAGAAGCCGAAGCAGAAGAGAGCGACCCCGCAGGCGTCCGAGGGTCAGGACGGCCTGTTCTGATGGCCCCTGCCGAAACGTCGCCCTCAGGCTTCCTGCACCACCCAGCGGAGCGGCTGCAACCGGCTCACCTGACTGGCCATACCGAGGAACTTGAAGTCGAGAGTGGCGATGTCGGCGATCCCGAGACGTTCTGCCATCGCGATGATCGTGGCGTCGACGTAACCGAGCGGTGCGGCCGCCAAGTGGACGGCGAGCTCGGTCGCACGCTGGCGGTCCTCCCCTACCGGATTGACGATCTCGACCTCGCTGCCGGTCGCCGTCATCGATTCGAGGAAGCGCGCCTCCAGCACTGGGCCATGTCGTACATGGTTGCGGAGGAAGTTGCAGGTCTCACCCAGGACCGGTTCGGGCACAAGGAGCCGGCCGGTCCAGGACCGCAGGAGGCGAAGGCAGCTCTCGTGATGGGCATCCCGGACGTTGTAGCTCGCGATGAGAAGCCCCGAATCACAGAGCAGCTGGATCACGCGCTGTGCCGCACCGATTCGATCGCCTCGACGATGTCATGGTCGCGCCTGGAATCGGCCATGATCTCGCGGTATCTGCTGGACAGCTCCGGCTCGTCGACGTCGGCAAGGCCAACCCATGGGAAGCGCTCCCGCAGGTCCTCCGACTCGGTCGAGCTGTCAGCAGCCATGGCTATCAATGTAGCCGAAGATCACGACAGCACCCAGCGTCACGGGAGGAGGATCGCTGATGTCCGCACCTGACCAGGAACAGGTACACGAGCTGGACCGGCCGCAGCGGCTCGCCAGCCCCGGGTCTTACCAGGTGCGGGACGAGCTGGCGGAGCTGGTCGCGCGTGACCTGCTCGGTCCGTGGGACGGTCCGGCCGAGCGGTTCGCGCCCAAGGCCGACGGGCCGCGCGAGCGTTATCTCGTGGGTGCACTCGGGCCGCGCGACGCGCTGGCCGGCGCGCCGGAGGAGGCGCAGGCGTCGGTCGACAACGGGTCCGGGGTGTTCGGCGACGGCGCGGACGCGGAGCTCCCCGAGGTCACCCCGGCGAGCCTCGGCCGGCTGTGGGCGTCGTCGATGGGACTGTCCTGCACCGTGCCGACCGAGATCACGCGCCTGCGGGTGACCGCCGAATGGGGGCGGTACGCCCACGAACAGGTCGAGGACGAGCAGGGAGTGGCGCGCACGGTCTGGGCCCGCGAGCAGGTCGAGCAGGTGCGCGAGATCGCGCTCGACGTCGACCCGACGACGGTCGTGCCGCTGGACGACAGCGCCGCCGGGGCGGGCGTGCGCCTGGTCGTGAACGTGCGCCTGCGCGGTTCCCGCCGGGTGGTCGAGCTCGCGCTCGTCAACGCCCAGCAGGAACCCGAGTCCCAGCGCGACACGGCCTGGCTGTTCCAGACCCGGCTCGCCGTCACCGCGACGGACGGCGAGGCCGCCGTGTTCGCGCCCGTCGATGATCAGGCTGACGCCGGCCAGGCCGTGACGCACAATGCCGAGGACGCTCACCTGCGGCTGCTCTACCGGCACGAGCTGCGCTACGCCAACGGCCGCAACGTCGCCGTGCACCCGCACGTGCGCCACGGCGAACGCAATGCGCACCGGGTCGAGACCACCTGGCTGCCGACCTACGACGTGCCTGCCACGGTCGCACCGTCGGGCGACGGCACGCCGCTCGCCGGTGTGGAGCTGTCGATGGACGCCCTCGCCGACGCTGACGCCGACACATTGCGGACGGGACTGCTGCCACTGGTCGACGGGTACGCCACCTGGCTCGACGCGCGCGAGGAGGAGCTGCCCACCCTGCCGGAGGTGTTGCGGCCCGCCGGCGTCGACGCGGTCGCCAAGGCACGCCGGGCGGCGGACCGCATCCGGACCGGGGTCGAGCTGCTCACCGACCCGACCGCCCACCGGCACGACGAGGCGCTGCGCGCGTTCCGGTTCGCCAACGAGGCGATGGCCGCGCAGCGGCGCCACACCGAGATCGCCCAGCGCCGCGACCGCGAAGGGATGAGCTACGCCGACGCCAAGAGCGCGGTCGACGCCAAGGGCACAGCCCTCGCCTCCTGGCGGCCGTTCCAGCTCGCCTTCGTGCTGCTCAACCTGCCGTCGCTGACCGACCCGACGCACTCCGAGCGTGCTGCCGACGCGAACGCCACCGTCGACCTGCTGTTCTTCCCCACCGGCGGCGGCAAGACCGAGGCGTACCTCGGGCTCACCGCGTACACCTTCGCGATCCGCCGGCTGCAGGGCACCGTCGGCGAGGGCGCGGACGTGCGCAGCGGCGAGGCCGGCGTCGCGGTGCTGATGCGCTACACCCTGCGGCTGCTCACGGCCCAGCAGTTCCAGCGCGCCGCGGCGCTCGTCTGCGCCGCCGAGGTGCAGCGGCGTCGCGACGAGGCGACGTGGGGTACCACTCCGTTCCGGATCGGCCTCTGGGTCGGCGCGGGTGTGTCACCGAACTGGTTCGACCAGGCGAAGGAGCAGGTGTTCGAGGCGAAGGAGGCAGGCGACGGCAAGCGGGCGAACGTCCTGCAGACGCTCAGCTGTCCCTGGTGCGGCACGGCGTTGCGCGGTCACCACGACCTGCACGTCCGGGAGCCGTCGCGCCGGGTACTGCTCTTCTGCCCGAACGCCGAGGGCGTCGACGCCTGTCCGTTCTCGCAGCGCCGCAGCGACGAGGGCCTGCCGATCCTCACCGTCGACGAGGAGATCTACCGCTACGCCCCCAGCCTGGTGATAGCCACGGTCGACAAGCTCGCCCAGCTGCCCTGGCGTGGCTTCGCCGGCACGCTGTTCGGCCGCGTGCGGCGCCGGTGCAGCCGGCACGGGTACCGCCACGACGACCTCGACCGCAAGACCAAGTGCGGGGACCGGCACGGCGCCAAGGGCAACCTGCCCGCCGCCACGACGACGGCCGTGACCAGGTTGCGTCCGCCCGACCTCGTCATCCAGGACGAGCTGCACCTGATCTCCGGCGCGCTGGGCACGACGGTCGGGCTGTTCGAGGCGGCCGTCGACGAGCTGTGTACCTGGCGTCCGGTGGAGGGACGCGAGGCCGGACCGAAGATCATCGCGTCGACCGCGACCACCAAGCGAGCGGCGGAGCAGGTGCTCGGCGTCTTCGCACGCGGCCTCGCGATCTTCCCGCCCCAGGTGCTCGACATCGCCGACACCTTCTTCTCGCGCCAGGTCGCACCGACACCGGCGACGCCCGGTCGCCGCTACCTCGGCGTGTGCGCCCACGGGGTGCGGTTCAAGTCGGCCGAGATCCAGCTCGCCGAGGCGCTACTCTCGGCCGGCCAGACGCTGTACGACAAGTACGGCGGCGATGCCGACCCGTACCAGACCGTGGTGGCGTACTTCAACGCCATCAGGGAGCTCGCCGGCATGCGGCGTTACCTCGACGACGACGTCGTCAACCGCCTGCGCAGGCGTGGTCGGCGTGGCCGCACCGGGCGGGTGCTCAATCAGGCTCAGCTGCTCGAGAGCACCGAGCTGACCTCACGCATCTCCTCCGGTGACATCAGCGCCGCGCTCAAGCGCCTCGAAGTGCTGTTCGACCCGGAGCTCGACACCACGGCGCGCAGGTCGGCGATCGTCGCCGACGGGCGTGAGGTCAGGACCGCCAACCGCGGCAAGTCGTTACGCAGCAAGGACCGCCTCGACTACCACCCGCGCACCCAGGAGTTCTACGACCGCGGCAGCGGCGCACCCATCGACATGGTGCTGGCGACGTCGATGCTGCAGGTCGGTGTCGACGTCTCGCGCTTCGGACTGATGGTCGTCACCGGCCAGCCCAAGAACACCGCGGAGTACATCCAGGCCTCGTCGCGGGTTGGTCGTGACGCCGCCAAGCCGGGACTTGTCGTCACCCTCTACAACTGGACCCGGCCCCGCGATCTCGCGCACTACGAGGACTTCGCGCACTACCACGCCACCTTCTATCGCCAGGTCGAGGCGCTGTCGGTCACGCCGTACACGCGGCGATCCCTCGACCGCGGCACCGCGGCCACCTTCGTGGCGGCAGTACGCCAGGTCGACGAGGCCCACTCCCGCAACCCCGACGCCGCCGGCGTGGAGCTGGACGGCCCGGTGGTGCGGCGGGTCATCGACCGGATGCTCGCCAGGGCCAGGGCCGTCGACGGGCGGCGAGGCGAGGAGTACCTGGACGATCGCATCGGCCGGCTGATCGACGAGTGGAAGCGGTGGAAGGGCATCGAGGGACAGCTCGGCTACGCCACCGACACCGGCGCACGCGCGGCTCGCGGCCTGCTGGTACGGGCCGGCGACGGACGCTGGACCGACCGTACGGTCGCGTACTCGATGCGCGAGACCGAGCACGAGGTCAACCTGCTGGTCGCCGGCTCAGGCGGGATCTACACACCGGTGTTCGAGGTGCCGGCGTGGTCGTTCGCCGCGCCGAGCAATGAACCAGGCGATGACGACGACGAGGATGACGGGAACGGAGGGCCGGATCGATGAGCGAGAGCTACCGCGTGCGTGTCGGCACCGTCCGGCCGAGCCACTTGATGTTCACCAGCGGTGTCGGCGCACTCGTCGACCTGCCGAACTTCGCGGTGCTGGTGCGCGGCCTCGACGACTGGGACCACAGCGGTGTCGGCGACGAGTACGCACCGATCGTCGAGCCGCGGTTGCTCGCTGCCGCACGCACGATGGAGGAGATGAACAGGCTCGAGGAGCTGCGGCCCGCACCGTGGCGCCCGGCCGTCGACACGGATCCGCACGACCCGGCACTGCGGATCGGGGTGCCGGTACTGCCGTTCCCGAGCTGGCTGCGCTGCACCGCGTGCAACCTCCTCGCCAGCGTCGAGTCGATGGTGTTCAGGTTCGAGAACGACAGGGCGCGCAGGCCGCAGGACGCCCGTTTCTACCACGACAACTGTGCCAAGGTTCGGCGCGCTCCGCTCGCCGTCGCAGCCAGGTTCATGCTCTGCTGCGCCAACGGCCACCTCGACGACTTCCCCTACACGCTGTTCGTGCACCGGGGTGCGGAGTGCGACGACAGCGAGAACCCCGCGCTGCAGATGGACGACCACAGCGGCAACGTAGGCGCCAACGTCACGGTGCAGTGCAAGCGGTGCCCGAGGCGCCGCAACATCCGTGACGCACAGGGCAGGCGCGGGCGCGAGAACTTGCCGCGCTGCCGCGGCCGACACCCGCACCTGGGTACGTTCGATGCCGGCTGCACGGCGGACCCGCTGCTGCTCGTCGTCGGCGCGTCCAACCAGTGGTTCGCGCAGACGCTGTCCACGCTCGATGTCCCGAAGTCGACCGAGGACGAGCTCGACTCCGTCGTCGCGAAGCATTGGGAATCGGTGCTGTCGAAAGCCGTGAACAAGGACATGATGAAGTTCGGGCTGGAGATCGCCCTCGTGGCCCGCGACGACCTCGCCCGCTGGGACCACGATCAGGTATGGGCCGCTGTCGAACGACACAGGTCGGAGCTCGACGGCGCCGCCGAGGCCGAGCAGGGCTACCCTGACCTGCGCACTCCCGAGTGGCAGATCCTCAGCGCGGGCGAGGACCTGACGACCGACGCCCTCACCTTGCGCCGCGACCCCGACGGCGTGCCACGTGCGCTCGAGGGCATCTTCACCGACGTGGTGCAGGTGGAACGGCTGCGCGAGGTGCGGGCGCTGGTGGGCTTCACCCGGCTCGATGCTCCCGACCCGGACGATCCCGAGCTGGTGAAGCGGGTCTCGTTGACCCGAGACCCGCCGACTTGGCTGCCCGCGAGCGAGGTGCACGGGGAGGGGATCTTCCTCCGTGTCGGCGACGACCTGCTCGCGGACTGGGAACGCCGGGTCACCGACGACGACGCGATGAAGCGGCACCGTGCGGCGTACGCGCAGTTCCGGCGTAACCGCTACTCCGAACGCCTGCGCGGTACGCAGGACTGGATGAAGAACTGGCCCGGCATGCGCTACCTCGCGCTGCACACGTTGTCGCACCTGATGATCCGTACCATCGCCCTGGAGTGCGGCTACAACTCCGCCAGCCTCTCGGAGCGGATCTACGCGGGTGATGACGACGACCCCCGCGGCGGCATCCTGATCTACACTGCCGTACCCGACGCCGAGGGCACGCTCGGCGGCCTCGTGGCACTGGCCGAGCCGGAACCGTTGGTGCGACTGACCATGCGGGCACTGATCGACGCGCGTACCTGCTCGTCCGACCCGCTGTGCGCCGAGCGACTCCCCCACCAGTCGGACGACTTCCTGCACGGCGCCGCCTGCCACGTCTGCCTGTTCGTCTCCGAGACGACCTGCGAGCGCGGCAACAGGTTCCTGGACCGTCGCTTCGTCGTGCCGATCGGCGACCAGCCGAAGCTCGCACTGTTCGACGTGCCATGACTGTGTTCCCCGAGCGGGCAGCGGAGTTCGTGCGGCGATGGGGACCCGAACGGCTGGTCGCCGCCGCCGACGCCCTCACGCACACCGACTCGGCGGCGGTCGGTCCCGGCGAGGCGGATGACGTCCGCCAACTCCGGGCCGCGCAGCGCGGCGACGGACTACCCGTTCAGGAGGCCGCGGCGTACCTGCGCGGGGTGGCCGCGGGTTACCTCCACACCGGCGCCACCCGCGTCGAAGCCGTCTGGAGCGGACCGAGCACCCACCAGGTGCCGGTACGCGCGACCGCGCAGGTGCTCGTCGACGTGGTGCAGGAGGCGGAGCGCGACCTGGTGCTGCTGACGTACTCGGCCAAGCCGTACGAGCCCTTGCTCGACGCCCTTGCCGCCGCGATCGAGCGGGACGTCAGAGTGAGCGTCGTGGTGGAGACCCTGACCGGCGCCGGCAGCGCATTGGCAGGCGCCGAACCGGCCGCAGCCTTCCTCCGCGTGCCCCGCGTGGAACTGTGGCACTGGCCGTCGGCTCAGCGCACGCAGGCCAGGGCGAAGATGCACGCCAAGGTCGCCATCGCCGACCGGCGTGTCCTGTTGGTCTCGAGCGCGAACCTCACCCAGTCGGGCGTCGCCAAGAACATCGAGGCCGGCCTTCTCGTACGCGGCGGTACCGCACCGGCCCGTGCCGCCGAACATATCGCCGCGCTCCAGGCCACAGGCGTACTCACCCGGCTTGCCGCTGCGCACGGGTGACGGACGGCCTTGACTATGCATGCGTTGTGACTGCAATATGAAGACATGGCGGTGGTGACGATCCGGGACGTGCCGGACGACGTGCGTGATGCGCTTGCGAGAGACGCGCGCGAGCGGGGCCAGTCCCTGCAGGCGTTCCTCCTGAGTGTTCTCGACAGACAGGTGGCCTTCAGCCGGAACCGGCAGTTGCTCGCCGAGATCGAGCACGATCTGTCCGCCGGCGGCGGTGCCGGCGATGATGCGCCCGACACGGCAGACCTTCTGCACCACGCCCGAGATGAGCGTGACGATGTCGAGGGGACTCGGGCCCGGACTGCCGGTGGCACAGGGTGATCGTGGTCGACGCATCGGTGCTGGCGAACATGCTGATCTACTCCGACGAGCGTGGCCGTAAGGCCCGCGCGGTGCTGGCGCGCGACACCGAGTGGGCGGCACCGGAGCACTGGAAGGCAGAGGTGTTCTCGGTGATGCGGGGTCTCGTACTCGGCAACAAGGTCGCCGAGCATCGGGCCCTGAACGCGATCGGCCGACTCCCCCAGCTCGGTGTCGACCACGTCTCCCCCGACGGCCTCCTTCCGCGGATGTGGGAGATGCGTGCCAGCATCAGTGCCTATGACGCGCCGTACGTGGCGCTGGCCGAAGCTCGTGACCTGACCTTGGTGACGTCGGACGGCCGACTGGCTCGCGCCGCGACCGCGTACTGCCGAGTCGAGCTGGTCGCGTAGCGATGCGTGGGCACCTATCTGGTGTGCTCGCCAGGCTTCGGTTGCGCGGGGTTGAGGGGTGCGGCACGATGCATGCCCGGGTGGGTACATCGAGTTTCGGGGGAAGGACGCCACGTGAGTGCTCTCGACGACCTCCAGTCAGCCGCACACGCCACCAGGGACGGGCTGGACAGTTCGGCCGCCGCCGTCGCCGACCTGGACAAGCAGACCGAGGAGCTGGCTGGGCAGTTCGCCGCGCTCGGCAATGAGGGAAGCGCACAGGTCCTCGCCCAGGGCGCGAGCCAGCGACTCGCCGGCGTGCGCGAGATGCTCGCGAACGCGCAGCAGGCGCTCGACGACTTCGTGGCCGACTGCGAACAGGCCAAGGGCACCGGTTGACTGCCGCGGCAGCCCGGCGGGTCCACCAGTAACTCCATAACGAGAGCTCCGGTGACGAGAGCAGAGCCCAAAGGGCTGTCGTCGGGGCGCCGACGCCTCGACGGCCCTGCTCCCACGAGGGAGAAGCGGAAGAGTGCCGCCGGCAAGCACGCCAAGCCACGAAAGGTGCTGCCCCAGAATGAGACGATCGGCCTTGGTGTGGCGTTGGGCGGACTGATGACAGCGTCTGCCTCGCAGACGCCGCTACCACCCGCTGTGCAAGCAGGAGCAGGAATCGCCGTCAGCGCACTGGGCGCGTTCGCGGCTGGCGTGTCGTGGGTTCGGAAACGGAGAGCACAGAGTGCGAATCAACCCGACAATCGAGGAAGCCACGCGGACGATGCTCAATCACGCGGTGCGCGGGGAGTTGGAGGAACTCCGCAAGAAGGGAGCGTCACTGGATGAGGGCGCACTTCGTGAGGCCCTCGGACTGTGCCTTGCCATCGCCGCCCACGTCACCGTCGACGTCTGTGGTGGCGAGCGACCATCAGAAGCGGATCTTCGTACGCTCGCGGACAATGTCGCCAAGGCCGAGACCGAGTTCAAGCTCGACGCGACTGAGATCCACCGCTATCTGGCTCGCTCGGTGTTCGGCGGCGAGAGTCTCGACCAGGTGTTCTCGTCCGAAGACGCGGCAAGCCTCCCGTTCCTGGCCACGGGAAGCATCCTCGCCTCCTACAGCCCCGACGGTCGTGAGTGGTGGGACTACCTTGACGCCGTCGAATCGGCCATCGAGGCGACGCCCGAATCTACGTCCTAGACCCCGAGCTTGTCGGCTGCTTGGAGACCAACGCAGGCGTTGTTCCGTGAACGCCTGCGGTCGGGTGCTGCGCCGGTGTAGCTTCGTGACGGCACCAGGGGGTTCGCGGGAGGTCAGGTGGCGGAGCGGACACTCGCGCACGGCCGCTACGCGCTGGAGCCTTCGCCGACAGCGCGCGGCGCCATGGGCGAGGTCTGGTTCGGCCGCGATGTCAAGCTCGACCGTGCGGTCGCGGTCAAGTTCCTCCGGATGCCTGGGGGCGACGACGATCAGGAGCTCGTGGCGAGATTCGTCCGTGAGTCCCGCATCACCGCGCGGCTCGAACACCCCGGAGTACCCGCCGTATTCGATGTCGGCACCGACGAGGGTCGACCGTATGTGGTGCTGCAACGGGTACGAGGCACCAGCGTCGCGGAACTGATCGCCACGCAAGGAGCGTTGCCAGTCGGATGGGTGGCGAGCATAGGTGCCCAGGTGTGCGCCGTACTCACGGCCGCGCACGGAGCCTCCCTGGTGCACCGCGATCTGAAGCCGGCCAACGTGATGGTATGCGCGGACGGCACGGTCAAGGTGCTCGACTTCGGTCTCGCCGTGGCACTCGACCGGGACGAGCAAACGCAGCTCACCCGAGCGGGCCAGGCGTTGGGAACGCCCGCCTACATGGCGCCGGAACAGATACTCGCCGGCGGCAGTGACCCGCGTAGCGATCTCTACTCAGTCGGCTGCACGCTCTACGAGATGCTCACCGGCAGGCAGGTATTCTCCGGGGACACCGCGTACCTCGTGATGCGCAAACAGGTCGACGAGCCGCCGCCATCCGTTCGAGCTCACCGTGCGGACGTACCGACCGCGCTTGACCGACTCGTCGGGCGCCTTCTGCACAAGAGTCCCGGTCAGCGACCGCCGAGTGCGGAAGAGACGGCGCGCCTACTGCTCCCCTTCATCGCCGTGGATGAACCGCTGGCGGGTGTCCTCACGGACGCACGAGCGACCACCATCACCCTCTATTCCGCCGCGACCGCCCGCGCGCTCGACGTCGCTCGCCGGCCGATGGAGACGGCATCGACCCAGCCACGCGCCGAGGCGACCGCCTTCGCGGGGACAAGCCAGCGGGCACGCCTTGGGGCAGCGCGGGCAGAGGCGAAGGCTCTGAGCGACAAGGCCAGATACGACCAGGCCGTCGAGGTCATCGAGCGGGCGCTCATCGAGTCCCAGTCGATCGGCGAAGCCGATCCGGAGGTCGAGGAGCTCCGGCGGCAGCATGCCGACGCGCTGTTCGCCGCAGGCGACTTCCGGCGCGCGGCGCCTGCCTATCGAGCCGTGGCAGACGCCATCCCGGATCCGGATGGCCAGGAGATGCACACAGCGTTCCGTTGTCGGTTCAGGGAAGCGACCAGTCGCGCGCTCATCGGTGAGACGCGTCCGGCTCTGCGTGAGCTCGTCGCTCTCCTGGCGGACGAAGAGCAGGCCTACGGGCTGGACGACTCCCGACCGTTGGGTCTGCGCCGCCAGATCGCCCTGCTGGAGCTCGGCACGGAGAACCGGCGGCAGGCGACGGATCGACTCCAGGCGTTGCTCGACGATCTGCTGCGGCTACGTGGCGCGGGAGACCCCGACGTGGTGAAGGTACGTGACCTGCTCGACGGTGCGCGTCTCACGAGCGGAGCATGACATGCCCAGGCTCGCTCTCGACAAGGACTTCCTGCTGCGCGATCTCCCCAAGCTCGAACGTCCTGTGCGCGAACGGGTAACGGAGGCCTTCGGGAAGTTCGCGCACGCCACACACGCAGGTTCACACCTCGAGAAGCTCACCAACGTCCGAGACCCCCGGCTGCGCACGATCCGGATCGATCGATCACTTCGTGGAGTGGTCGTCGCTCCCGACGGGGATGACACCTTCACGTTGCTCAAGGTCCTGCCCCACGACGACGCCTACGCGTGGGCGCGGAGCCACGCGGCGACGGTGAACACCGCGAGCGGCCGGTTCGAGGTCCGTGACGTCAACATGATCGAGTCAGTGCTACCGGAGCTCAGCAAGGCCGTCGAGGATGCTCCGACACGCCTCTTCGACCACCTCGGCGACGACGTCCTGGACAGGTTCGGCGTTGACGAGCAGACGCGTGCGTTCGCTCGTGTCCTCACCGATGTCATCCAGCTCGAGGCTGCACGGACATTCCTGCCGCAGCACCAGTGGGACGTCCTATACGGGCTTGCCGCCGGTCTCAGCCCAGACGAAGTCTGGGCAGAACTGGGGGTTCCCGACCACGGCGCACACTACGATCCGAACGATCTCGCCGCCGCCATCGAACGCAGCGGCGACCGTATCGTCCTTGTCGAAGGACCTGACGAGCTGATGGAGATCGTCCGGCGACCGTTCGACCTGTGGCGAATCTACCTGCACCCCGTTCAGCGGCAGGTGGCCTACGGCGACTTCAGCGGTCCCGCACGCGTGACGGGTGGTCCAGGAACGGGCAAGACGGTCGTCGCTCTCCATCGGGCAAAGCATCTCGCGGAGAGCGGCGAAGGACCGGTCTTGCTGACGACGTTCACCTCGACGCTCGCCGCGTCGTTGGAGGTGGCTCTCGAGCTACTCGTCGACTCGGCCGAGGTACGGGAACGCATCACGGTGCGGCACATCGACCAGGTCGCGACGGAGGTGTACCGCCAGCGACACGGGCACCCGAAGATCATCGACGACCGTGAGCAGCGTCGGGTTTGGACGAGCCTGATCGAGCGCTTCGCCCTTCCTTTCACCGAGACGTTCCTCATGCAAGAGTGGCGACAGGTGGTGCTGGCACAGCAGATCGGCACGGCACGTGAGTATGTGGCAGCGCGCAGGCAGGGTCGGGGGCGACCACTCGGCCTTCGTCAGCGTGAGGTGCTCTGGCCCGCTCTCGCAGCGTTCCACCAGATCCTCCTGGAACGCGGGGTTCGGACACACGAGACGATCTGTGTCGAAGCAACCCGCCTGCTCGGATCCGGCGTCGCGCGACCATACCGCCATGTCGTCGTTGACGAGGCCCAGGACCTGAGTCCGGCCCGCTGGCGCCTGTTGCGCGCGCTCGTCGAGCCCGGTAGGAACGATATGTTCATCGCCGGTGACAGCCACCAGCGGATATACGACGATCGGGTGAGCCTGCGAGAGGTCGGCGTACGGATCGCCGGGCGCTCAGGTCGCCTGACCGTCAACTACCGAACTACGGCCGAGATCCTGGTGTGGAGCATGGGTGTGCTGCGCGGTGAACGCATCGACGATCTGGACGGCGGTGTCGAATCTCTCACCGGCTGCCGATCGGAGCTCCACGGCTATCCACCCACTCTGCATGGCGCGCGCACGCGGGACGATGAGCTTGGAGCATTGACGACGAGATTCCGTGAGTGGCTCGATGCCGGTGTCGATGCCAGTGAGATCGCGGTCGCCACGAGGTCCAACAAGCTGGCGGACGTCGTCGTCGAACACCTGACGCAGGAGCGCATCGCTGCCCATTCGCTCGCACGTCCGGGGCATGGCGTCGACGGCGTGGCGGTCGGCACGATGCACCGGATGAAGGGCCTGGAGTTCCGGTGCCTTGCGGTCGTCGGCGTCGGTCGACATCAGATGCCGCCTCCGAATGCTGTCACGCCGCTCTCCGAGGATGAGGCCACCCACCGCCACGACCTGCAACGCGAACGTTGCCTGCTGTTCGTCGCGTGTACGCGTGCGCGCGAGGGGCTCTACGTCTCGTGGCATGGGGAACCCAGTCCGTTCCTTACGCCGCTTCGCGCTTCCTGAGCCCGCGCAGTCCGCACGGCGGGTGGGCGGGCGAGCAGAGTGGCGGCGGTGACGGCCGCGACGACGAGGAAGCCTGCCTGCAGGCCGTAGACGTCCGCGAACAGCCCGAACAGGGCCGGGCCGAGGATCGAACCTGCGCCGAGGAACAGCACCGTCAGGCTGAAGCCGCTCGACGGCCGGTCGGGGAAGATCTGGTGGCTCCAGATCGCGAGCAGGCCGGAGAGGGCCATGTACGGCGCGCCGTACACGACGGCGGACGCGACCGCGACGGCGGTGACGTGTGGGGCGATGCCGAGCAGCGCCGTGGCGAAGGCGATCGCGGTGAACAGGAGCACGTGGGCGCGCCGGAGTCCGAGCCGGCCGATCACGCCGCCAGCGACGACGGCCGCGGTGCCCGAGGCGCCGAGCAGGGTCCAGAACAGCGGCGCTGAACAGCGGCGGCCCGAACCACATCAGGGCGATGAACCCCAGCGTCCGCCTCTTCCGCGGTCCGAGTCCGAGCCCCGTGTCCCGACCGAGGTCGCGAATCGTGGTGCCGCGCCTCCGGGCCAGGAGCCACACCACGAGCACCGCGACCGACGGCGCGAACATCATCGCGCCCGCGGTGGGTGCCAGCATCGGCGAGGAGATGCCGTCCCCCGACAGCCACAGCGGCAGGGCGATGAGCCACGCGCCGCCCAACGCGACCGACAGGAAGACCGGCAGGTTGGCCTTCTTCACGAGTCCCACCCCATTCGACGTTGTCTGCACACCGTCGAGTCTTCGCGGAACGACCACCGCCGGGTAGTCGCCGCGGTCACCGACCGGGGATGAGAACATCCGTACCGCGAGATGACTTCTGTCATGTCGGCCCGGCGAGGCGGGGTGCGACCGCCTGTTGCGCGCGGGCCACCGTGATGATGCACTCATGACATCGTCACTCGCGGCCGGTGTCGCTCGAGGCACCGGCGCATGGAGGAGGTTCGCAGTGAAGCGAAGCACCGACCGCATCCTGACCACGCACACCGGAAGCCTTCCACGTCCGCCCGCACTGCTCGAGGTCTTCACCGGAGACCGGCAGGTGGACGCCGGCGAGTTCGCCAGGCTGACGCACGAGGCCGTCGACCAGATCGTCCGCGACCAGGACCAGGCCGGTGTCGACGTGGTGAACGACGGCGAGATGAGCAAGGAGAGCTACTCGACGTACGTCAGGGAACGGCTCTCCGGCTTCGAGGGCGAGAGCGAGGCGGTGCTGAACCTGGCCGACCTCAGCGCCTACCCGTCCTTCATGGCACGCTGGGCGTCCATCTGGGGCACGCAGTCCGGCGAGGTCCTGAGTCCGCCCGCCTGCGTCGCCGACATCGCGGTCAAGGACCGCTCGCTGCTGCAGGCCGACATCGACAACCTGAAGGCGGCGGTCGGAGACACGCCTCCCGAGGACGTGTTCATGTCAGCGGCGTCCCCCGGCGTCGTCGGCGCGTTCTTCGCCAACCACCACTACGCGAACCACGAGGACTACCTGCGTGCGATCGGTGCCGCGATGCGCGAGGAGTACGAGGCGATCGTCGCGGCCGGATTCGTCCTCCAGCTCGACTGCCCCGACCTGGCGATGTGCCGGCACCTGCAGTTCCAGCATCTGAGCATCGAGGAGTTCCGCGCCGAGGCGCGCATGCACATCGAGGTGCTGAACGAGGCGACGGCGGGCATCGACCCCGACCAGATGCGCCTGCACCTGTGCTGGGGCAACTACGAGGGCCCGCACCACCACGACGTGCCGTTGCGCGACATCGTCGACATCGTCCTCGACGGCCGGCCGAACGCCATCGCGCTCGAGGCCGCGAACCCGCGCCACGCGCACGAGTGGCAGGTCTTCGAGGACGTCAAGTTGCCCGACGGCAAGGCGCTGATCCCCGGTGTCATCGACTCGACGATGAACTACATCGAGCACCCGGAGCTGATCGCCCAGCGCCTCGTCAACTACGGGCGGCTGGTCGGTCGTGAGAACGTGCTCGCCGGCTCCGACTGCGGCTTCGGCACGGCCGCCCGCGTGTCGTACGTCGACCCGCAGATCACCTGGGCAAAGTTCGCGGCGATGACGGAAGGCGCGCGCCTGGCCACCAGCGAGCTCACCCGCACCTGAGGCACCGCCGGGTCCCCGTTGATCACGTTGACGTGATCAACGTGGACTTCACCTCGTGCCGGGACGAGGTGAAGTCCACGTTCGTGAGGTGAAGCGCGCGCTCAGACCGCGTCGACCGTCCAGGTGTGGTCGGTGACGGGGAGGTCGACCGGGACGCCGCGCGTGCCGGAGATGTTCAGGGCCACGGCGATCTCGAGAGCGGCGACGCCGTCGTCCAGCGTCGAGCTGACCGCACCGCCGTCGCGCACCGCCGACACGAGCTCCTCGACGGCACGCACCATGCCCGACGTCCAGTACAGCTGGGCGGGGAACGGCCGCTCGGCCTCGACGCCGTCGGCCTGGCGGACGTACAGGCGGGGACCGAACGCGTCCACGACGATCCGGCCACGGGTACCGAGCAGCGTGACCTCGGTGCCTCCCGACACGTCGTCGAGCATGACCACCTGCACGTGCACGCCGTTCGCGTATACGAGGGACGCCGTGCCGCCCGGGTCGCGCTCGTCGCCGGCCGGCTCGCAGAAGACCCTCGTCGGGTGGCTGTCGACCAGGTACCTGATCAGGTCGAACAGGTGGCTCCCGCCGAACGACCATCCCTCCACCCAGCGCGCGGTGATCGCACCGATGTCGCCGATCTCGCCTGCGTCGACGAGCTTCTTGACCCGGCGCCATACGGGGTCGTACGTCCGCGTGTGGTTGATCGCGACGCGCACGTCGCCCGCCTCCGCGGCCGCGGTCATGCGCCGGGCCTCCGCGAGCGAGACGCCGACGGGCTTCTCCAGGAAGATCCCGCGGACGCCGGACGTCTGCGCCGCCAGGCAGAAGAGGTCGGCGTGGAACCGGGTCGGCGCGCAGACGCTCACGACGTCGAGCGCGGCCTCCGCCAGCATGCTCTCCGCCGAGGAGTATGCGGCGTCGACCGACCAGCGGTCGCCGAAGCGCTTCGCGACCTCGCCGTCGGCGTCGGCCACCGCCACGAGCTCGATGCCGCACGCCTCCCGGTACGCGGTCGCGTGGCTGTACGGCAGCGCGACCACTCCGGGAGCATCGAGTACCTCGTCCTCGATGCTCCCGGCGATGCGGCCGCACCCGATGATGCCCGCCCGCAGCGTTCCCTGTCCCGCCGTCATGTCACACCCCTCGTCGAACGTTCACACGCGTTCCTGCGACTCGGCGTCGAAGAGGTGCCAGGCCGACGACGCGGTGCGCAGCCGCACGGCGCGCGCGTCACCCGCGACGACGCCCGGCCTGGTGCGGACGGTGAGCGTGACGTCGTCGGTGACGACCACCTCGACGAAGTCGTCCGCGCCGGCGTGCTCGATCCGCCGCACCGTGCCCTCGAAGGCCCCACCCTCGGCGCCGTCCACCACCTCGACGTCCTCGGGACGCGTGCCGGCGAGCAGCTCGGTCTCGTCCGCGAGCCCGGCCGGTGCCGGGCAGATCTCGCGGCCGGCGAGGTGCACGGCACCCGCACGGACCACCGCGGGATGGAGCCGCATCGCGGGCCTGCCGATGAACCTCGCGACGAACACGTTGGCCGGGGCGTCGTAGATCTCCCGCGGCCTGGCCAGCTGCATCAGCCTGCCCGCCGACATGACCGCGACGTAGTCGGCGATGTTCAGCGCCTCGTCCTGGTCGTGGGTGACGAACACGCTCGTCGCACCGATCTCCAGGTGGACGTCGCGGATCAGCTCGCGCATGTCGCCGCGCAGGCTCGCGTCGAGGTTCGACAGCGGCTCGTCGAACAGGAGCAGTGCCGGACGCTTCACCAGCGCGCGGGCCAGCGCGACGCGCTGCTGCTGACCGCCGGACAGCTCCTGCGGCCGGCTCCGCCCCTTGTCGGTCAGCCGCACCCGGTCGAGCTCCTCGGTGACACGCAGGTCGATCTCGGCGCGTGGGACGCCCGCCATCCGCAGCGGGAAGCCGACGTTCTCCCTGACGGTCTTGTGCGGGTACAACGCGTAGTCCTGGAACACGAAGCCCAGACCGCGCCGGTGTGATGGCGCGCGCGTCACGTCGGTGCCGTCGACGACGATGCGGCCTGAGGTGGGGTCGAGCAGGCCGGCGATCATCTGCAGCGTCGTCGACTTGCCACACCCGGACGGCCCGAGCAGTGCGACCATCGAACCGCGCGGGACCGCGAGGGAGAGCCGGTCGACCGCCACCACCGACCCGAACGTCCGGCTCAGGTCGGCGATCTCCAACCCGGCAGGCGCGTCCGCCTGGCCGGCCTCGGTCACGTCCGTCGCCTCCGCTGCACGACTCATCGCGTCGACCTCCTCACGCCTTCACCCCACCGGCCGTGACACCGCGCACCAGCGCCCGCTGCGTGAACAGGAAGAACACCACCGAAGGCAGCACGGTGGCGATACCCGCGGCCATGACGGGCCCGAACTGGAAGAACCCGCCGGGCGCACTGCTCAGCTGCGCCAGCTCGACGGTCACGGTCTTCGCCTTGGACCCACTGAGGATCAACGGGATCATGAACTCGTTCCAGGTGTTGATGAAGAGGAACACGGCGGTGGCGACGAGTCCCTGCAGGCTCAGCGGCAGCGTGACGTGGCGGAACACCTGCAGCCGGTTGCATCCGTCGATGCGTGCGGCGAGCTCGACACTGCGCGGCACCTCGGCGAAGAACGTTCGCAGCATCCACACCGCGAACGGTGACAGCAGCGCCGTCTGTACCAGCACGAGCCCGACGATCGTGTCGGCGAGATTCAGGATGCGGCTCATGAACAGGTACAGCGGGATCAGCAGGACGAGGGCGGGAACCGCACGCGCGGCGAGCAGCACGAGGCCGAGGCTCCTGCCTCCGTGCGGACGCAGGCGGGCGAGCGCGTACCCGGCCAGCGCGCACACCACCAGGCACAGCACCGTGGTGGACAGAGCCACGACGGCGCTCGTCCTGATGGCGTCACGGAAGCCGCTCTCGCCGAGCACATCGCGGTAGGCGTCGAGCGACCAGCGGTCGACGCGCGCGAGACCCCGCGCCCTGGTGAAGTCTCCCTGCGGCACGACGCTCGCCAGCGCCATCCACAACGTCGGCCCGATCGACCAGACGACCATCAACGCGCCGGCGAGGTAGAGGACGAGCAGCCGGCGCCAGGACCGGCGGCCGGTCATCCGGCGCCCCTGCGGTCGGCGAGGGCACGCGACGCGACGCGCGCAGCGGCGACGACGACCAGCACGAAGGCCGTCAGGAACCCGATCATCAGGGCCAGGACCGATGCCGCGCCGAAGTTGAGCGACTGGAACGCCTGCTTGTACAGCAGCAGGTTGAGGACGGTGGTCGCGCCCGCCGGACCGCCCTGGGTGAGCGTGTAGAGGACGTCGAACGCCTGCAGCGCCGAGATCACCTGGAGCACCGCTCCCACCGCGAGCACGCCGCGCATCGACGGCAGCGTCACGTGTCGGAGGCGGGCGGCGATCTCGGCGCCGTCGATCTTCGCGGCTTTGTAGAGGTTCGGGTTGAGGCCGCGCAGCCGCGCGAGGAACAGCAGAGTCAGCACGGGAATGCTCCGCCAGGACTCCGCGAGCACCGCCACCGCCATGGCGACGTTCGGCCTGCTCAGCCACCCGACGTTCTGGTCGAGCAGGCCGGTGCGCGTGCCGATGACGTTGACGAGCCCGAAGTTGCCGTCGAAGAGCCACCGCCACATCAGGCCCGAGGCGATCGGCGCGATGATCCACGGCAGGAGCACCGCGATCTGGACGAGAGTACGGCCGCGGAACCTCTCGTTGAGGACGAGCGCCATCACCAGCGCCACCACCAGCGAGAGCGCGACCGTGCCCCCGGCCAGCACGAGCGTGCGCGGGACGGCCGCGTGGAACTGCGGGTTCGAGAGGACGCGCTGCCAGTTGTCCAGTCCGGTGAACGGCCAGTCGGCGTTGAGCGTCGAGCTGTTGATCCGGCGGAAACCCATGGCGAGGCCGTACAACAGCGGACCGACGAGGAAGACCATCGAGACGACGCCGGCCGGGGTCATCAGGACCGTGCCGAGGGTCGAGTCGGACATCTCCCGACCCGTGCCGGGGCCTGCCGTCCGCCTGCCGAGCGCCAATGTCAGCCTTTCCCGTGCGACGAGGCCGGTCGCTCAGCCGTTGTCGGCCCAGTAGTCGTCGACGACCTTCGTCACCTCGCGCTGCATGCCCTTCGTGGCCTCACCTGGATCGAGATCCTTGCGCATGACGTCGCCCACCCACTTCGCGACGACCTCGGAGACGTCGTTGTAGAAGGGCGACCCGGCGCGGTCGGCGGGGAACTCGCCCTGTTTCGCGACGAGCGGCGCCACGGGGATGGCCTTGACGACATCCTTGTCCGACAACGACTTCGTGCGTGCTGGCAGCAGCTTCGCCTCGCCGAGGGACAGGGCCTTCTGCTGCGTCGGACTGGTGATGTACGCGACGTAGTCCAGCGCCGCCGCCTGGTTCTCCGAGTAGCGGCTGACCGCGATGCCCTCGGCGCCGTTGACGCTGCCCGACTCCAGCTCAACCCCGGGGATGAGCGCGGTGCCGAGGTCGTCGAGCTTCATGTCCGACTGCTTGGGATCGGCGACGATCGGGTAGGCCAGCGGGAAGTTCCACGTCATGCCGACGTTGCCCTTGGCGAACGAGAGGGCGGCGTCCTGCGAGCCGTTGTTGCTCCACGTCTGCGGCGACACGGCGCCCGACTTCCCGAGGTCGGCCAGCGCCTGCATCGCGGCCCGGCTCTGCGGGGTGTCGACCGTCGCCTTGCGGAGGTCGGACGAGTACATGTGGCCGTCGGCACTGTTGAGCGCCGGCAGCCACAGCCCGGCGAACACGTCGTTCGCCGTCTGCCCGCCGGTGACGAAGCCGGACGCGTTCGCGCCGCCCTTGCTCTTGACCGCCTTGGCAGCGTCGACGAACTCCGTCCACGTGGCCGGCGGCTTGGCGGGGTCGAGGCCGGCGGCCGTGAAGAGCGCCTTGTTGTAGTACATGATCTGGATCGACGTCTGGTACGGCAGGCCGTACGTCTTGCCCCCCGCCTGCATCGACGACAGCGCCGCCGGGGAGTACTCGGCCGAAACGCCCTTCAGTGGCGCGGACAGGTCCTGGAAGAGCAGCGGACCCATCTGCGCGGTGATCGCGGCCCAGGAGAAGTACATGTCGACGCTGGAGTCCTGCCCGGTCGCCAGCGTGGAGTACTTGCTGAGCAGCTGGTCGAACGGGACGATCTGGAACTCGACGTCGACCCCCGTCTGCTTCTCGAACTCCTTCGTCCCCGGACCGAGCCACTTGTCCAGGGGGTCGGGAACGATGAGGGTGAGCTTCTCGCCCTTGTACTGCTTGGCATGGGCGAGCACCGACTCGTCTGATGCCAGGCGCGACGCGGGGCCGAGCGACGACTCCTCGTCGCCCCCTGACCCACCGCCTCCGCTGCAGGCCGCCGCGAGCGCGACGACGAGGAGCACACCGAGCAGGGAACGGGCACGAGCGAACGATCCGAACGGCATCATCGGTTCCTCCAGCCGCAAACGGCACCGGCTGGTTCGCCACCGCCCCGCCCGACGACGCCCCAGGGTCTTTCTACAGAATATCGAAGATGAACTCTCTATTCTGAATCGTAGGGAGGTGCGCGTAGGCCGTCAAGGTACCCGCACCGGCGCGGCGGGCGGTGCATCGTTGTAAAGGCGGCGTAGCGTGAGGTCGCCGAGCATCCCGAGTCGTGAGGTGAGGCCCAACTTCACATCACGATTCGGGCGTTTCCATCACCTGCAGGTGATGGAAACCCCCGAATCGCAGTGTGAACACCATGGAAGCCCGGCGGCGACCACCCACGGCCAGGCAGTAGCGCAGCCACCGGGAGCGCGGCAGCCACTCACGAGACCACCAGGACGCAACGGAGTCAGCGGGTGACGACCTCGCGGTACCAGTGGTAGCTCGCCTTGGGCGTGCGCCGCTGTGTGGCGTAGTCGACGTGCACGAGGCCGAAGCGCTTCGCGTACCCGTACGACCACTCGAAGTTGTCGAGGAACGACCAGCAGAAGTAGCCGCGGACGTCGACTCCTCCCTCGATCGCGGCGTGGACGGCGCGGAGGTGGGAGTCGATGTACGCGATGCGGTCGTGGTCGTCGATGCGCCCGTCGACGACGACGTCGGGGTACGCGGCACCGTTCTCGGTGAGGTAGACGGGCGGCAGCGACGGGTACGTCCCGTGCAGCCACTCGAGGAGGCGGCGCAGCCCGCCGGCGAGCACCGGCCAGCCCATCGCCGTGCGGGAGAGGTCGACAGGCGGGTTCTCGACGGCGTCGATGTCGGCCGCGGTGCGCCGCGCCGGGTCGGTGTCGGACGTGGGCGCGAACTTCGGGTAGCTCGGGAAGTAGTTGTTGACGCCGAGGAAGTCGAGCGGCTCGGCGATGACATCGAGATCGCCGTCGCGCCGGAACGAGAAGTCGGTGAGCTCGCCCCAGACCTCCCGCTCGCCGTCGGCGTAGTGACCCGCGAGGATCGGCTCGGTGAAGACGCGGTTGCTCATCAGCTCGGTGCGCTTCGCGGCGGCACGATCGGCGGGGACGTCGGTCGCGGGCGTGACGTGGTTGAGGTTGAGCGTGATGCCGAACGTCTCGTCGCCGCGTCGTTGCTCCCGCATCGCGCGGGTCGCGAGCCCGTGCCCGACCAGCAGGTGGTGTGCGGCGGCGAGTGCGCCGTGGCCCTCCCGGAGTCCCGGCGCGTGCCTGCCCTCTGCGTACCCGAGGAACGCGCTGCAGAACGGCTCGTTCAGCGTGATCCACATCGGTACGCGGTCGGCGAGCGCCTCGTGCACCGCGACCGCATAGTCGGCGAACCGCTCGGCCGTGTCACGCACCTGCCAGCCACCGGCGTCCTGCAACGCCTGCGGCAGGTCCCAGTGGTACAGCGTCAGGCACGGGGTGATGCCCGCGCCGACGAGCTCGTCGACGAGCCGCTGGTAGAAGTCGAGGCCGGCCTGGTTGACCGGACCTTTCCCGTACGGCTGGATGCGCGGCCACGCCACGGAGAAGCGGTACGCGCCGACGCCGAGGTCGCGCATCAGGCGCACGTCCTCGGCGTAACGGTGGTAGTGGTCGCACGCGACGTCACCGTTGTCGCCATTGTCGATGCGACCGGGCGTGTGGGTGTAGGTGTCCCAGATCGACGGCCCGCGACCGCCCTCCGTCACCGCGCCCTCGATCTGGTACGCGGCCGTCGCCACGCCCCACACGAACCCCGGCGGGAACGCTGGCAGCGTCTCGTTGCGGTACGTCCCAGCACTCATGAGCGTCCCTCCAACTCCAGCACCTCGACACCGTACGGCGCGAGGGTGACCTCGGCGACGGGAGCGCCACCGCCCAGCGGTCGCAGCTCTGCGTCCCCCGCCTCCGGGACGACGGTCAGCTCGTCCGCGCTCTCGCTGACAAACCACGCGAACCACCGCCCGTCCTCGTGCACGCGCGTGTCCGCGAGCACCCGTGGGTCGCGGACGACCACGCGCCGGCGCACGCGGGCGTACGCGGCGAGCGCGTCGTACAGCCGGTGCCCGTCGTCGGGGTTGACCCACGCCGTGCGCGCCGCCATGTACTCCAGCGGGTACGTGCCGAGCACCATCGCGCCGTCGCCGACCGGGTGCAGCAGCAGGGCGGGCCGTCCACGCCCGTCGACAGCGACGACCTTGGCGTCACGCGCGACCACGGGCAGGTACGCGCGGCTGTGCTCGTTGCCCGCGGCACGGAACCGCAGCACGTCACCCGCGCCGAGCGAGCCGAAGTCCTCGGTCACCGTCAGTTCGACGACGTCGTCCTCGATCGGCTCGACGAGCCCGTACGCGAGCTGATGCTCGACCCCGAACATCTCGTCGAGCTTCGGGAACCACGCGCCGCGGTGGAAGGTGTCGTCCTCGCCCGCGCAGTACGAGAGGTACACGACCGCTCCGCCCTCGGCCAGCTCGCGGAGCCGGTGCCAGGTGGGTGCGAGCAGCTGCCGCGTCGACGGCAGGAGGTAGAGCCGCGCGTCCGCGGTGAGACCGTCAGCCTCACGGGTCACGCCGAGCGGCACGTCGGCCTCACGCGCGGCGACGTACGCCTGACGCATCGCGTCGAACAGCAACGTGCGGTCGGTGGACACGGAGTACGGATAGGCGCTCTCGAAGTACGTCGTGACGACGAGCGCGGCGTCGGCGTCGTCCCTTCTCGTACGCGCGACGTCGACCTGCTCGAGGACCCGGGAGAACGCCGCGAGCTCGCGCAACGCAGCCTTCGGCTCACCCTCGTTCGTGGTGACACCGAAGTGCATCTCGAACGGGTGATGCCGGTACGGGTCCTGGTCGTACAGGTGGTCGTAGTCGGTGTTGTTCCAGGCGAGCCAGCCGGTGGCGCCGGCGAGCAGCGAGGTGTGCAGCACCTGGCGGTGGTAGTGGCCCTGGTACGCCTCCGACGCGGCGTCGGACGACAGGCCGTACTCCTCCAGCACGACCGGCCTGCCGGCCACCGACGCCAGCTCGCAGACGAACGCGGCGGTGAGGTGCTGGCGCACCTGGTCGGAGCCGGTGGGGTACACGTGCGGTCCGACGAAGTCGACGAGCGCGCCCGTCTCGCGCACGGAGTAGCCGTTGTCGCGACCGGTCACCTCGATCCCCCAGGCGCCGTCGCCGAGCGAGACCGGCTGGGTGCCGCCACCCGCCCGTACGGCCTGCACCATCAGCGTCGCCCAGCTCGTGACGTCGGCCGTCGGCGCGGTCGGCTCGTCACGCAGCCGGCCGTAGATGGGCATCTCGTTGCTGATCAGCCAGCCGGTGATCGCCGCGTGGTCGTGCAGCCGCCGGGTCATCTGCTCGACGAACCAGGCCTGCCGCGCGACCAGCCAGACGTCGGCGTACAGGTCGCGACCGTCGCGCCATGCGGGATCCCAGTTCTCGCCCGACATGTGTCCCACGACGAACGTGGGGATCGATGTCATGCCGTGCTCGGTGTGCGCGTCGAGGAAGTCGCGGAAGTGCGTGACCAGCTCCTCGTCGACGCGGTCGGGCTCGGGGTGGAAGTCCGGCCAGTAGAAGAACGACCGTGTCGTCGTGAGCCCGTGCGCGGCGAGCACCGCGAGCTCCTCGCGCACGACGCGTGGATCGTACGAGCGCCACATCAGCGGACCGCCCGTACGCGACCAGAAGTTCACGCCCAGCCAGGTGACGGGATCGCCTCCCGTCACCACGTGCTCGGAGTCGCGCCGCATCGAGTCTCCCGTCCTTCGTTACTTGACCGCGCCCGCGAGCCCGCGGACCAGATGACGTTGCAGCAACAGGAACCCGACGACCACCGGCACGCTCACGACCAGTGACGCGGCCATGACCTGGTTCCAGTAGACGCGGACCTGGGTCGAGTACTCACGCAGCCCGATCGCGAGCGTCTGCGAGGAGTCGTTGGTCATGACCGAGGCGAACAGCGTCTCGCCCCACGCGGTCATGAACGCGTAGATCGCCACCGCGACGATGCCCGGCCGCGCGGCGGGCACGACGATCCGCCACACGATGCGCATCGGCCCGGCGCCGTCGACCATCGCCGCCTCGTCGAGGCCACGCGGGATCGACTCGAAGTAGCCGGCCAGCATCCAGATCGAGAACGGCAGCGAGAACGTCAGGTACGTGAGCACCAGGCCGAGCCTGCTGCCGTTGAGCGCGATGCCGGTGACCTGGCTGATGTTGACGTAGATGAGGTACAGCGGCAGCAGGAAGAGGATGCCGGGGAACATCTGCGTCGACAGCACGGTCATGCGGAAGAACCCGCGGCCGCGGAAGCTGTACCTGCTCACCGCGTACGCCGCGAGGATCGCGATCACGACCGAGAACAACGTGGCGGCGAGGGAGACGAGGAGGCTGTTCGCGAAGTACTTCGCGAGTGGGATCGTCGACCAGATGTCGACGAACGGCCGCAGCGTCACCGAGCTGGGGATCCAGCGGAACTCGCCCTGCACGTCGCCGAGCGGCTTCAGCGCCGAGCTGACCATGACGAACAGCGGCGCGAGCACGAAGACCGTCAGCAGCGTGAGGCCGACGGCCCTGATGACCTGGAACGTACGGGACTCATGCATGGCGGGACCTCCTCGAGGTGAGGACGAGGTACAGCAGCGTCACCACGAGCAGGAAGCCGAGCAGCAGCACCGACATCGCCGAGCCGAGGCCGAAGTTCCACGTCTGGAACGACCCCTGGTAGACGTACATCGTGATGACGTTCGCCGCGGGCGGCACGGAGTTGGCGAACAGCGTGTACGGGATGTTGAAGTCGTTGAAGGTCCAGAGGAACAGCACGAGCACCAGCACCAGGTTGACCGGCCGCAGCATCGGCAGCGTCAGCCTCCTGAACTGCTGCCACATGCCGGCGCCGTCGACCTCGGCGGCCTCGTACAGCTCGTCGGGGATCGACTGCAGGCCCGCCATCAGGGTGAGCAGCGCGAACGGCCACAGCCGCCAGACCGAGACGACGACGATGCTCGCGAACGCGTTGTCGCCGAGCAGCCAGAACGTCGTGCCGTCGGTGATGCCGAGCTGGTCGAGCAGATGGTTGAGCATGCCGTCGTCGCGCGCGAGCATGAACTTCCACGTGATGACCGCGGCGTAGACCGGGATCGCGTACGGCACGAGGAACAGCGTGCGGAGCACGCCGCGTCCGGGAAACCTCCGCTGCAGCAGCGTCGCCCCGAAGATGCCGAGCAGCCACGACAACCCGACGACCAGCAGCGTGTACCCGACCGTCACCCCGAACGACACCAGCATGCCCCTGCCGATGCCACCGTTGACGTCGATCGCGAGGCGGTAGTTCTCGACGCCGACGAACGGCGCCTCCAGCCAGCGCCTGAGGAAGAACACGTTGAGCCGCAGGACGCTCATCACGATCCCGGCGAGCATCGGGATCACGTGGACGAGCAACTCGAACAGGATCGCCGGCGCGAGGAACGCGTACGGCAGCCAGCGTGGGTACAACCGCTTCGCGCGGCCGCGTACCGGCGGGGACGGCCGGTCGTCACCACCAAGGGTGACGCCGGTCGTCCCCGCGGCACTGCTGCTCACGCTCAGCTCCCGCCGCTCTTCATCTTCTCCTGTGCGTTCTCCAGCGTCTTGCGCACGTCGGCGTCGGTGACCGACTTGCCGGTGGCGGCCCTGGCGATGAGATCCTTCATGCCGTTGCCGACGGTGGTCTCGAACTGGCTCTCGTTGGCGATCATCGGCATCGGCGCCGCCGTCTTGGCGAGCACGTCGACGAACACCTTGTTCTCCGGTGTCTGGAAGTCGGGGTGCTGCGACGCCTCCTGCGTGACCGGCAGCGCGCCGAACGACTTGTTCAGCGAGACCTGCGTGTCCTTGCTCGTCATGAAGTCGACGAACTTCAGCGCGCCCTCCTCGTTCTTGCCCGAGAACGCCGCGATGTTGATGCCCGCCACGTGGCTGTTGATCTTCTCGCCACCGGGCGGCAGCGGCGACACGATCGGGATGGGCGCGACGCCGAACTCGTCCGCCTTCATGCCGCCGGCCTCGATGCCCGCCGCGGTGTTGTTCTGCCCCATCAGCATCGACGCCTTGCCCGAGGTGAAGTCGGCGATCGCGTCGGTCGTCGTGGTGTGCTCGGCCGAGCTCGGCGTCGCCACCTTGTGCTTGCCGAGCAGGTCGACGTACTGCTGGATGCCCTTGACGTTCTGGTCGGTGACGAACGTCGGGTCACCCTTGTCGTCGAAGTACTCCCCGCCCTGCTGCTTGCCGAACATGAACGCGAAGTGGGAGTTCTCGGTGTAGCTGGCGCCGGCGAGCGTGAGGCCGTACTGCTTGCCGCCGGGCTTGGTGAGCTTCTTGGCGTCGGTGACCAGCTGGTCCCACGTGGTCGGCGGTGTCGTGAGGCCGGCG
The DNA here is from genome assembly GCA_009379955.1 of Streptosporangiales bacterium. Lineage (NCBI taxonomy): Bacteria > Bacillati > Actinomycetota > Actinomycetes > Streptosporangiales > Streptosporangiales bacterium. Next base: position 88,420 of record WHST01000005.1, read on the forward strand.
TCGGTGAAGTGCTTCTTGTTGTAGAAGACGCCGTACGAGAGCCCGTACAGCGGCACCGAGGTCGGCGTCTCGCCGGGCACACCGGTCGAGCTCATGCTGGTGGCGAGGAACTTGTCCTTACCGCCCACGGACTTCATGGTCTCGCCGTCGAACGGCACGAACGCGCCGGTCGCCTGCAGCGATGCCGACCATGTGTTGCCGATGTTGACGACGTCCGGCGAGTCACCGGAGGTGGTCGCCGACATGATCCGGTTGAGCAGGTCGTTCCAGCCGATGACCTGGAGGTCGACCTCGATCCCGGTCTTCTCGGTGAACTTCTTCAGCTCCGGGGTGAGGACGTCCTTGTCGTTCTGGATGCTCGTGCCCTGGTTGCTGGCCCAGTACGTGATCTTCTGCGCGTCGGCGTCGCCGCCGGATCCTGAGCAGGCGGTCAGGCCGCCCGCGGTGGTGACGAGGGCCGCGGTGAGGGCGTCGGCCAGTTTCCGCCGTTGCACGATGACTCCCATGTCTCGGTGCCACACGGTCGGCCGGTGATGAACCGGTTAAGAACCTGGATGCTAAACCATCCGCCCGGATTTCTGAACCGGTTCACTGTCCGTAATTCCCGGACGGACTCAGGCAGGCGTCGCGGGGGTCGTGCTGGGGCGGACGGTGAGGCGGCGGGGGGCGAGCCAGCGATCGGTGGCGCGGCCGGTCTCGATGTGCTCGAGCAGGAGCTCGGCGGTGACGACGGCCTCGGCGGTGACGTCGTGGGAGAACGCGGTGACCGCCGGGCGGACGAGCTCGCACAGCGGGGAGTCGTCCCAGGCGAGGACGGCGACGTCGTCGGGCACGCGGACGCCGTCGGTGGTCAGCTCGGCCACCGACGCCGCGGCCATCAGGTCGTTGTCGAAGATGATCGCGGTCGGCGGCTCGGCAGCGTCGAGCAGGCGGCGGGCGGCGACGACGCCCTCGCTCGCGGTGTAGTCGGCCTCCTCCTGCGGCTGCTGCGCGCCGAGGATCGTGACGCAGGCCTCGGTGAAGTAGCGCCACCGGCGCGCCGCGTGCTCGAGGCGCCGCGGGCCGGACACCCGGGCGATGCGATGGTGACCGCGCTCGGCGAGGTGGTGCACGGCGCGGATCATGTCGTCGTGGTCGTCGACCCGGGTGCCCGGTACCCCCGGGTACGCGCGCTGCGCGCCGTGGACGACCGCGGGGATGCGCAGCTCACGGCACAGGTCGGGACGCGGGTCGTCGGTGCGCAGGTCGGAGAGGAGCACGCCGTCGATCCGGCGGCCCGCCCACCAGCGCTTGTACGTGTCGAGCTCGGCCGGGATGTCGTGCACGATGGTCAGCAGCAGGCTCAGCTCCTGCCGGGCGAGCACCTCCTCGATGCCCGCGACCATGCTCATGAAGAACGGCTCCGTCGCCACGAGCTCGGGCTCGCGCACCGCCACCATGCCGACGGCGCCCGCGCGGTCGTTCGACAACGCACGTGCCGCGCTGCTCGGCACCCAGCCCATGGAGTCGGCGATGGCGAGGATGCGCTCCCGGGTGGCTGCCGAGACGCCCGGCCGGCCGTTGAGGGCGTACGAGACCGCGCCCTTGGACACGCCGGCGGCCTTCGCGATGTCGACGATCGTCGGACGCCTGCCCATATCCCGCCTCCCCCCGGACTCCCGAGCTGACTGAACCGGTCAAGCGTAGCGCCGGGCGGAGTTCACCGCCGGTGCAGCGCCCACGGCTCGAGTCGGGCGTAACCGCGCACCGCGACGCGACGCAACCGGCGCAGCTCGTAGTCGGGCACCTCGGCCAGCGCCTCGTGCAGCGCGCGGTCGACGAGCACCGAGGACGGGCGAGCGAGCGAAGTCAGCCGTGCAGCGACGTTGACGACCGGGCCGTACACGTCGCCCAGCCTGCTGAGCACCGGACCGTAGGCCAGGCCGACCCGCAGCGCGGGGAAGCCGTCGTCGGCGTCGGTGCGCTCGACGAGGTCGAGCGCGAGGCCGGCCGCGCCCCGCGGGTCGTCGGCCACGAACATCACCTCGTCGCCGATCGTCTTGACCACGCGTCCGTGGTGCGCGGCGACGATCTCCGACGACGCGTCCTCGAAGTGCTCGACGAACGCGCCGAGCTCGGCGTCGCCCGTGGTGCGGCTGAACCGGGTGAACCCGACGACGTCGGCGAAGCCCACCACGACCGTCGTGGACGTCGGGTCGGCGGCGGACACCGGGAAGAGCCGGCCGGCCGCCGCCGCGAGGTGGCGTCGCCAGACGTACGACTGCATCTGCTCCATGACGGGGACGAGGGCCGCGACGGCCTCGGCCATCCCGCCCTGCTCGGTGCCCGCCCGCTCGGGATCGGCGACGGCGTCGCGGAGCACCCGGATCTGCCAGTCGGCGAGGCGCGACATCGTCTGCCCGACCGACCGGGTGAGCGACGCCTCGGCATCCCTGTCGATGACGCCCTGGTCGACCATCGCCGCCACCTGCGCGAGCGCGCGGACGTCGTCGTCGGTGAACACGACCGCGTCGTCCCCCGGGCCGACGAAGCCGAGTGCGCTCCACAGCCGGTTCGCGCGTTCGAGCGGGACGCCCGCGCGCTCGGCCACCTGCATCCGGGTGTACCGGCGCTCGCCGCCGAGCAGCGCACGTTCGAACGCCTCGAGCGACGTGGTCGACTCGTCCGCTCCGCCACCGGTCACCCGGAGGTCACGGTTCCTTCCGCGACCTGGCGCTGTTGTCGGCCTGCCGTACGGCGACCGCGCCGTCGACGGCGTCGCGGAACGCCGGGATGCGGTCGTACAGCGCGCGGAACGCGGCCGGCGTGAAGTGCAGCATGCGTGCCGGCGTCAGCGCGGAGACCGTCGCCGTGCGGAGCCGGCGCTCGCGGATGCCGATCTCGCCGACGAGGTCGCCGGGACCGAGCTCGGCGATCTGGTCGCCGTCGGCCACCACCGCGAGGCTGCCCTCGATCACCAGGTACGCCTTGTCCGGCGCCGTCGACTGCGCGATCGGCGACCACCCCTGCGGGACGGCGACCTCCTGACCCGCGTCGCAGACCTCGCGCATCTCCTTCTCCGAGAGGTCGCCGAACCTGGGCAGCTTGCGCAACGGCCTCGGCCACTCCAAGAACCCCATCAGCGTCCTCTCCGGGAGCACGGCGCGCTACTCGTCGGTACGCAGGATACGCACCGCGCTGCGGCAGGATGAAGGCGTGAGCGAGAAGAAGCGGAAGCGCAGCGCAGGGATCCTGCTCTACCGGCAGGGCGGCGGCACCCTCGAAGTGCTGCTCGGCCACATGGGCGGGCCCCTGTGGGCGCGCCGCGACGCGGCCGCCTGGTCGGTACCCAAGGGCGAGTACGAGCCGGCCGAGACGCCGGAGGCCGCGGCCCGCAGGGAGTTCCAGGAGGAGCTCGGCCTGCCGGTGCCCGACGGCGAGCTCGTCCCGCTCGGCGAGGTCGTCCAGTCCAGCGGCAAGGTCGTCACGGCCTGGGCGCTCGCCGGCGACCTCGACCCCTCCGCGGTCGTCCCCGGCACGTTCGAGATGGAGTGGCCGAAGGGCTCGGGACGCGTCCAGGAGTTCCCCGAGATCGACCGCGTCGCGTGGTTCACGCTGGACGAGGCCCGCGACAAGCTGGTGAAGGGCCAGCGCCCCCTCCTCGACCGCCTCGCCGCAGCCGTGACGTCCGACCGTTGATCCCGGCCTCTGCCCCTGCCCCGTTGATCACGTGAACGTGATCAACGGGGACTTCACCTCGTGCCGGGACGAGGTGAAGTCCACCTCCGTGAGGTGAAGCACCTCACTCGGACGCCAGCGCGGCCGTGACCTGGCCGCCGCTCGTGACGGCACCCGCCGCACCGTCGCGTACCCACAGCAGCACCATGACGGCGCCGGCGACGGCGAGTGCGCCACCGACGACGAACGCGGCCGCGTAGCTGCCGGTCACCTGCACGATCGCACCGGTCACGATGGGCGCGAGGATGCCGGCGAGGGTCGAGCACATCTGGATGACACCGGCGAGACGTCCGGTGTGGCGGCCGGGCGCGACGGCGACGACGAGTGCCTGGTACTGGTAGCTCGCGAGCAGGAACAGCGTCGCGACGCAGACGAGCACGAGTCCCAGCGTCGGCGACGCGAGGAACGGCGACGGCGCGAAGCACGCGGCGGTCGCGAGCAGGCAGCCGACGATGATCCACTTGCGCGGCGTCACCAGGCTGCCGAACCGCTTGATCAACCGGTCGGCGACGAGGCCACCGCCGACGAGGCCGATGGTCGCGGAGATCCACGGCAGCGTCGCGAGACCAGCGAGGTCGGCCTTGTCGACGCCGCGCGCGTCGACGAGGTACTGCGGGTACCAGGTGAGGAACATGAACAGCACCCACGAGTACGCGAAGAACGCCATGGACAGCGCGATGACGTACCTGCTGCGGAGCAGCTCCCAGAAGCGACCCGAGTCGCGCTTGCCGTCGCTCTCCTCGGCGGAGACGTGGTCGGCCGTGATGTACGCCGTCTCCGCCTCGTTCGCGCGCGGGTGCACCTTCGGCCCGTCGCGGGCGACGATCCACCACATGACGGTCCACACGACGCCGACGGAGCCGAGCAGCACGAACGCCCAGCGCCAGCCGAGCGTCGTGCACGCCCACACGACGAACGGGGTCGCGATGATCGGCCCGACCGTCGTGCCCGACCGGGCGAGGTTGAGCATCGAGGACGTCAGCCGGCGCGGGAACCAGCTCGCCGTCAGCTTCGTGCTGATCGGCGCCTGTGGCCCTTCGCCCGCGCCGAACAGCAGCCGCGCGACGATGAACGACCCGGCGTTCCACGCGCTCGCCGTCAGCGGGATCGTCAGCGACCACACGAGCATGCAGATCGTGTAGGCGCGGCGCACCCCCACCCGGTCCGCCATGATGCCGCCGATGAGGGCGAACGGTGAGTACGTCCAGAAAAACGCGCTGAGGATGACGCCCCACACCGCCGGCGCGAAGTCGAACTCCGCGAGGATGAACGGCGCGGCCACCGACAGCGCGATCCGGTCCCCGTAGTTGATCAGGCAGGCCATGAAGTTCATGGCGAACACCTGGTAGCGCACCTTGGTCATCGTCGACTCCAGCAGTGGTCAGGCGGCTGTGAACTCGCGCAGCGCGTGGTGGACGGTGTCGGCGTCGGGGAGCAGGGCGGCGGCGAGCTCGGGAGCGGCCGGGATCCGGGTGGCAGGAGCGCCGACGCGCAGCGGCCGCCCGGACAGCACGCCGGCCTCGGCCGCGCGTGTGACGACCTCGGCCCCGAAGCCCGCGCACACGCCGGCCTCGTGGACGACGGCGAGACGCCCGCCGGTGCGCGCGACCGCCCGCAGCACGGTGTCGTCGTCGAACGGGTTGAGCCACGGCGTCTCGACCACCGTGACCGCCACCGACTGCTCGGCGAGCCGGTCGGCGGCGGCGAGCACCTGGTGCGTGACCGCGCCCCACGTGACCACGGTCGCGGCATCGCCCGTGCGGCGGACGTGCGAGCCGCCGATCCGCGACACCGGTCGGCCGGTGACGATCTCCTGCTTCTCGCCGAAGTAGAGCGTGCGGTTGTCGACCACGACGACCGGGTCGTCGTCGTGCACGGCCGCGACCATCGCGTCGTACGCGTCCTGCGGTGTCGACGGCATCACCACGCGCAGGCCCGGCGTGTGCAACAGGAACGCCTCGAGGTTCTGCGAGTGCTGCGCGCACGCGCCCGGCGAGTTGCCCTGCTGAGTGCGCACCACGAGCGGAGCGGTCAGCCGGCCCTCGGAGACGTAACGCACGTTGGCTGCCTGGTTGACGAGCTGGTCGAGCGCGACGAGCAGGAAGTCGGCCCACATGATCTCGACGATCGGCCGGCGACCCATCATCGCCGCCCCGACGGCCGAGCCGAGGATGGCCGACTCGCTGATCGGGGTGTCGAAGACCCGGTCGCCGAAGTCCTTCCACAGCCCGCGCGTCACGCCGTGCACCCCGCCGGGCTTCGCGACGTCCTCGCCGTAGAGCAGCGTCTCCGGGACGTCGGCGAGGCAGCGGCGCAGCGCGGCGTTGACGGCGCCGGCGTAGTTGACCGTCAGCGTCGACTCAGGCATACAGGTGCTCCCTCACGCGTGCGGCGTCGGCGGGCGGATCCGCGAGCGCGGCCGCGGCAGCGCGGTCAACCTCGTCGCGGGCGCGCGCCTCGATCGCGGCGCCGTCGAGCCCCTCCCGTGCCAGTGCCGCTTGGGCCCGCGCGATCGGCTCGGCCTCGGCGTCGGCGGCGAGCTCGTCGCGGGTGCGGTACTGCTGCGGGTCACCCACGTAGTGCCCGACGAGCCGCTGCGTCACGAGCTCGACGAACGCGGGGCCACCACCCTCCCTCGCCGCCTCGGCCAGGTCGGCGACCACCTCGCGCACCGCCGCCGGGTCGTTGCCGTCGACGCGTACGGCCGGTATGCCGAGTGCGACGGCACGGTCGGTGAGCCGGTCGCCGCGCATCATGTCGCGGATCGGCGTGAGCTCTGAGTACCTGTTGTTCTCGCAGCAGAAGAGCACCGGCAGGTCGAGGACCGCGGCGAAGTTCATCGCCTCGTGCACCGCGCCCTGGTTCATCGCGCCGTCGCCGAAGACCGTGACGGCGAGGCGGTCGGTGCCGTCGTGGCGTCCGGCCAGCGCCGCGCCGACGGCGTGCGACGCGCCGGCACCGACGATGGAGTTCTCGCCGTGGAAGCCGTGCTCGGGAGCGCTGAGGTACGCCGACCCGCCGCGACCGCCGTTGACCCCGGTGGCGCGCCCGAGCAGCTCGGCGAACAGCGGCCGCAGCGGCGCGCCGCGCGCGATCGCCCAGCCGTGCCCACGGTAGGTGGCGAAGAGCGCGTCACCCTCGGCGAGCTCGCCGCAGACGCCGACGGGCCCCGCCTCCTGGCCGATGCACAGGTGGACCGACCCGCGGACGTCGCCGGAACCGCACCACGCCTGCACCCTCTCCTCGAAGGCCCTGATCCGCCACATCGCGTGCAGGTCGGCCTCGAGCCGTTCGCGCATCCTCGCGCACCTCTCTGCAGACAAACGTTTGACCGCACTGTAGACGCGGGTCGCCCGGAGCGCAAGGTTGCCAGTGAACCCCGACCGCTCTACGGTAGACAAACGTTTGATCGTCGAGACGAAGCGGGGAGCACCATGCGGGACGGGGCGACGCCGTGAGCATGCAGCGGTTCGAGCTGCTCGTCGGGCTCTACGGCGACGACCGCACCGCGCAGATCCTCTCCGCGGACGCGTCGATCCGCTCCTGGCTGCGCTTCGAGTCCGCGCTCGCCGCGGCCCAGGCGGACGTCGGCGTGCTCACCGCGGAGGACGCCGGCGCGATCGCGACGGCCGCGGTGCCGGAGAACGTCGACGCCGACCGGCTCTGGAAGGAGTCGCGCAACGTCGGCTACCCGATCCTGTCGCTCGTCCGCCAGATCGACGCCGCGCTCCCCGAGGATCGCCGCGGCCGGGTGCACTACGGCGCGACGACACAGGACGTCATGGACACCGGACTCGCCCTCCAGCTCGACGAGGCGGCGGCGCGGCTGTCCGAGCTGCTCGCGTCCCTCGGCGACGCCCTGGCGCTGCTGGCGGAACGCCACGTCGACACGGTCGTCGCGGCTCGCACGCACGCGCTGCAGGCCGTCCCCACCACGTTCGGCGCGAAGGTCGCGACGTACGTCGGCGAGCTCGCCCGCCACCGCGACCGGCTCGCCGCCGCGCGCGAACGCACCGCTCTGGTCTCGCTGTTCGGCGCGGGCGGCACGTCGGCGGCGTACGGCGAGCACGCCACTGCCATCCGCCACCGGGTCGCCGAGCTGCTCGGCCTCGGCACGACCGACGTCCCGTGGCATGTCGCGCGCGACGGGATCACCGAGTTCGGCACCGTCTGCGCGCTGCTCTGCGCGACCTGTGCGCGTCTCGCGCGCGAGGTCGTCGACCTGTCGCGTACCGAGATCGGGGAGGTCGCGGAGGCCGCCGGCCACCTGCGCGGCGCGTCGTCCACCATGCCGCAGAAGGTGAACCCGATCGAGTCCGAGGCCGTGATCGGGATGGCGGCGACGGCGGGTGCGCTCACCTCGGCGCTCTTCCGCGCGATGGAGGCAGGGCACGAGCGCGCGGCCGGGGAGTGGCAGATCGAGTGGCAGGCGCTGCCGCAGCTCGTCGTGCTCGCCGCGGGCTGCCTGCGCTCGGCCGGCTCGATCGCGTCGGGCCTACAGGTCTTCCCCGACGCCATGCGCCGCAACCTCGACGCGGACGGCGGCATGGTGATGGCCGAGGCGTACATGATGCGGCTGGCACCCGTCCTCGGCCGGGAGAACGCGCACGACGTCGTCTACGACGCGGTGCGCACCTGCCGCACCACCGGCAGGCCGCTCGCGGAGGTCCTCGGCGAGGTGCTGCCCGCCGAGGCCGCGCGTGCCGTCGCGACGGAGCTCGCGCCCGAGTCGTACGTCGGGCGCCCGCACGAGACCGTACGCGCCGCGCTCGCAAGGTGGCGCGACCCGCAGATCGACAGCTGAACGGAGCGAGCATGGGACGGTTCGACGGGCGCACGACAGTGGTGTCCGGCGCGGGCGGCGGCATCGGCCGGGCGTGCGCCCTGCTGCTCGCCGCCGAGGGCGCACGCGTGGCGTCGTTCGACCTCGCCGACGAGCAAGCGCGCGAGACCGCGGCTCTCGTCACCGCAGCCGGCGGGATGGCCGCGGCGTACACCGTCGACGTCACGTCGGCGGGTGCGGTCGACGACGCGGTGGAGCGCGCGGAGCGCGACCTCGGCCCCGTCACGCTCGCGGTGAGCGCCGCGGGGATCATCCGCAACGCCCCGTTCCTCGAGCTGTCGGAGGCGTCCTGGGACACCACGATGGCGGTGAACCTGAAGGGCACGTTCCTGCTCCTGCAGGCGGTGGCACGACGTGCCGTCGCGCACGGCGGTGGGTCGCTGGTGGCGATCGCGTCGGTCGCGGCGCGGGGCGGTCGCGCGACGAGCGCCGACTACGCGGCGAGCAAGGCGGGTGTCGTGAGCCTCGTCCGCTCCGCCGCGCTCGCACTCGCCGACGCGGGAGTCACCGTCAACGCCGTGTGCCCCGGCATCGTCGACACCCCGATGACGAGGGCGATCCACGTGGAGCGCGCGGCGATCGCCGGCATCACCCCGCAGGAGTCGTTCGAACGGCTGGCCGCGACGATCCCGCTCGGCCGGATCGAGACGCCGCAGGAGGTCGCCGAGTCCGTGGCGTTCCTGCTGTCACCCGCGGCGTCGTACGTCACCGGCCAGGCGTTGAACGTCTGCGGCGGCCTGGAGATGGACTGAGCGAGAGGAACCGCATGCTGCACGGTGTCTGGCACTTCAGCTTCACCGTCGCCGACCTGGACAGGTCGGTGGCGTTCTACGTCGACCAGCTCGGGTTCGTGCTCGTCCACACCCAGGAGCAGAGCAACGAGTACACGAGCCGGCTGGTCGGCTATCCCGACGCTCACCTGCGCGTGGCGCAGCTCGCGGTGCCCGGCCAGCCGCGCGGCCTGTCGAGCCACGACCTCGAGCTCGTGCAGTACGTCCACCCCAAGGGCTCGCGCGGCGAGGCAGAGATCTGCAACCCCGGCGCGGCACACCTCGCGCTGACCGTCGACGACGCGCACGCACAGTACGACCGGCTCGTCGCCGCGGGCGTGCGCTTCTACTCGCCACCCAACGCGATCACCGCGGGCGTCAACGAGGGCGGCTGGACCTGCTACTTCGAGGACCCCGACGAGATCGTCCTGGAGATGGTGCAACCGCCCGCACACCGACTCGCGGAGGCGACGTCATGAACGACGATGCGATCGTCGCGCTGTTCGACCGTTGTTCCAACACCGGACGCTGGGGCGATGACGACGAGCTCGGCACGCTCAACCACATCACCGACGCCAAGCGCCTTGCGGCCGCCGGCCTCGTCCGGCACGGGCGCACGGTGTCGATCGGCAAGGACCTCTCGACCGTCGCGGACCGGCTCAACACCGTCCCGATGGTGCACCGCCTGCTGTACGACCAGGAGACGCCGGTGTCGGCGCTCGACAGCGTCGATGTGGCGCCGCACGGCTTCGCGATCACCCACCTCGATGCGGTCGCGCACATCTTCTGGCGCGGCAACGCGTACAACGGCAGGCGTGCGGCCGACGTGTGGCGTTCGACCGGCGGACTGACCACCGGATCAGTGCACGCCCAGCGCGACGGCATCATCACCAGGGGCGTGCTGCTCGACGTCGCCGGCGTCCGCGGCGTGCCGTACCTGCCGCCTGGCGACACCGTCACCCCCGACGATCTGACGGCCGCCGAGGAGCGTGCGGGCGTACGTGTCGAGACCGGCGACGCGATCTTCGTGCACGTGGGCGTGGAGCGGCGCGAGGCCGAGCACGGCATCGAGGATCCGAGCCTGCGCGCGGGGCTCGACGCCGCGTGCCTACCGTGGCTCTTCGACCGCGAGGTGGCGGTGTACAGCGGCGACTGCGTCGAGCGGGTCCCGTACCCCAGCGAGGCGGTTCCGCTGCCACTGCACCAGATCGGGCTGGTCGCGATGGGACTGGTGCTGCTCGACTGCCCGCGCCTCGCCGACCTCGTCGCGACCTGCACAGAGCTGGAGACGAGCGCGTTCCTGCTCACCGTCGCCCCGTTACGCATCCCCGGCGGCACCGGATCCGCGGTCAACCCGCTGTGCCTGTTCTGAGAGGCCGACCGCCGGAGGAGTCCTAGGGTGGGTGGATGACGCAGAGCACGCCGCCGCAGCGGGGCACCCAGGCGAAGGTCACGCTCGCCGACGTGGCGACGCTGGCCCGGGTCGACCGGTCGGTGGTGTCACGGGTGATCAACGGCGACCCGCGGCTCAACGTGCGCCCGGAGACCAGGCAGCGCGTGCTCGACACCGTCGAGAAGCTCGGTTACCGGCCCAACGCGGCGGCTCGCAGCCTGCGTACCGCGCGCGCGTACATGTACGGCCTGTTCATCCCCGACTTCGCGAACCCCGTCTACGCCGAGATCATCAAGGGCGCCGAAGCGGCCGCCGGCCGGCTCGGGTTCGGGCTGATGACCGCGAGCTCGGTGGGCGTGGGACTCGGCGTCGAGCACTACGCCGACCTGCTCGCCCAGGGCCGCGTCGACGGCATGCTCTTCGCAGGAGAGGAGTCCGGGCGCGAGCTGGAACGGTTGCGGGACAGGCGGATCCCGTGGCTGCTCGTCAACCGCCGCGTCGAGGGCTCGGACCGTTACGTCATCCTCGACGACGAGGACGGCAGCAAGCGCGCCGTCGAGCACCTCGTGTCGCTCGGCCACGTGCGCATCGGCCACGTCGCCGGCCCCGAGATCGCCGACACCGCACGCCGGCGCAAGGCGGGCTACGTCGCGGCCATGACGCGCGCCGGCCTCGACCCCGACCCGCGCCTGGTCGTCCACGCCGACTACACGCCGACCGGCGGCGCCGAGGCGATGACGGCGCTGCTCGCCGTCGACCCGCCGCCCACCGCCGTGTTCGTCGCCAACGCCGCGTCCGCCGTCGGCTGCCTGCACGCCGCACACCTGCAAGGATTCACCGTGCCGCGCGACGTCTCCGTGGTCGCCGTGCACGACATGGCGTTCGCGAGTCACCTCACCCCGGCGCTGACAACCGTACGGATGCCCCTGGAGCAACTGGGCCGCCGCGCCCTGGAGGTGCTGGCGTCCCACGGTCCCGACGAGCCGATCCGCGAGGTCGTCACCGAGCCGGTCGAGATGCTGGTGCGCGACTCGACGGCTCCCCCGCGCCCCTCGTGACGGCAGCGACTCAGTGCGCCTCGCAGCGGCGGGAGAGGCGGACCAGGGCGTAGGCCGTAAGGCTCACGGACAGCGGGAGCAGCGGCGGCGCGACCGCCGTCGCCATCGCCGCCATGGCGATGACCGCCATGCCGAGCACCGTGGTGACGGGGTGGCGGACGGCGAGCGCCGCGGAGTCGCGCAGCAACGTCCGGCGCGACGACCCGTCCCTGGCGAGGAGCGCGAACACCTGGACGAGCATGGCGGTGAGGATCAGCGCCGCGGCGACCGCGACGCCGAGGACGAGGGCGCGAAACGGCGCGCCGTCGGCTCGGAGGCCGTAGCTGACGTCGACCACCAGCACCGCGGCCGCGACCAGGGCGAGCACGCCGACGACAAGGCTCTCCCGCCAGCGCCGCCTGAAGCCCTCGACGAACGTCGCCCAGACCGGCGGCGGTCCCTCGTCCCATGCGCTCATCACCGTGAACAACGCCACCGTCGCCGGCCCTATGGTCACGACGGGCACGCACGCGACTACCCACAGGATGCCCGCACCGAGGACGCACCACAGTGCGTCGGCCGCCCGGCCGAGCGGCGTGCTCATGCGCCGGTCGCCTGCCCGCTCAACGCGTTCCAGCACGAGACGAGGCGTACGAGACCCGCGTGGAGCACCTCGAACGGGACCGCGTAGCCGATCCGCAGCCACTCGTCGAGTGCGTCGTGACAGCTGAAGGTGGGTCCGGCGAGGACGTCGACGCCGGCGCGTCCGGCGCGTTCGGCGAAGGCGGTGGCGGACCAGCCTTCGGGCAGCTCCACCCACATCGACCCGCCACCTGCCGGCACCCGCGGACGCCAGTCGGGCAGCTCAGCCGCAAGCGTGTCGAGCACTGTCGCGCGCGCGGCGCCGAGTGCCGCACGTCGCGCGGCACGAGCCTCGTCCGCGCGACCGAGCAGGCGTGCGGTGACGAGCTGTGCCGGTATCGACGTGCCGAGATCCTCGGCGCCCTTCACGACGGTCAGGCGGTCGACGGTGCTCCGGTCGGCACGCAGCCAGCCGACCCGCAGGCCGCCCCAGAAGCCCTTGCTCGCCGAGCCGATCGTGACGATGCGGCCGCCGTGGGCGGCGAGCGGCCTGGGCATCGGCCCGTCGACGAGGACGTCCGCCGTCGCGGCGTCATCGACGACCGTGAAACCGAGATCGGTCGACATGCGCGCAACGGCCGTGCGCGCCTGGTTCGGCAGCACGGCGCCGGTGGGGTTGTTGACCGTCGACTGCAACAGGACGAACGCCGGCCGGTGCCGGCGGACCGCGACCTCGAGTGCATCCACCGCCACGCCGTGGTCGCCGCTCGGCACGCCGACGAGCTGCGCGCCGGCGGTGCGGAGGATCTCGATCGCGCCGCGGAACGACGGCTCCTCGATGACCACGGTGTCGCCGGGACGCAGGAGC